>JAZNUZ010000185.1:0-22633 GCA_045592605.1 Acutalibacteraceae bacterium | reverse complement strand
CGTAATTTATAATACTTTGTAAAGACTGCGCCGTGGATTTTTTGGCGCTTGTGTCGTGCATCAGTACTATATTAGAACGGCCCTTCGAGAGAGAACGGGTAACATTACCCGCAATCTGACTGGCTGATAGCGGTTTGCTTTCGGCATCCTTGCTTGTTATGTTCCAGTCAAAATATCTCCAACCTTCGCGCGAAACCCGCTTGGTCAGGCGCGTCATTATTCCTTTGCTATAATTTCTGCTTACTGTATTTGAACTGCCGCCCGGAAAACGCAAAAGACTGGTATAATATCCTGTATCTTTATACAGTTTATCGCGAAGCTTATTTATGTTTTCCATAAATGCTTCATCACTTGCATAAATCCTTGCGTAATCGTGAGAATATCCGTGGATACCTATAGCGTGTCCTTCATTTATCATTCTCTTTATTATCGGCAATTTATCACTGCTGTAATTTATTATAAAGAATGTGGCTTTTACATCATTTGCCTTGAGTATGTCAAGTATTTGCACAGTGACATTACTGCTCGGTCCATCATCAAAGGTTAAACAAATTTTATTGGAAGTCAGTTCATCCTTTGTACAGACTATAACCTTTCGCGTAACCGAAGTCGTGTTTCCTGCTGTATCCTTTACTGTATAGGTTATATTATATGTACCGCGCACCGATGTATTTACACCGTTTTGTACCGTTACATTTTTTGTGATATCACCATCAGCATCATCGGTAGCGCTATATCCTTTTTCTACATAATTTTCTCCTAAAATAACATATACCGTTTTATACCCACTCAAAGAAAGCACGGGTTTTACTATGTCTTTAACTTCTATTTCACGTTTTTCAGTCACTGTATTGCCCGAAGAATCAGATACGGTATAGGTTATTTCATACAACGAATCGCTTATATTTTTTTGTTCCGTTTTAACAAGGCTTGTTAGGTCACCATCATAATTATCGTTGGCACTAAATCCGGTTTCCTTGTACATATCGATTTTGGATACTATAACGTGTTTATCACCATTTAGAGTAAGTACGGGAAAAACGTTGTCTACAACCTTAACTGTACGGACCGCCTTATATTCTCTATACCAGTAATTCAGTGAATATTCCACTTTATATTCCCCAACTTTAGAAGTATCTACGGTTGAGTCTACTTTAACCTTATCATTAAGATTTTTGTGTCCTGTGTAGGCATCAAATCCTTGGTCGTTATAGATGCTAAAAAGGTTTACTGTTATCTCGCTATCACCTTTAATATTGAGATGGGTATCAAGAAACACCGTGAACGCCACTATGGCTACCGTCGCAACCAACAATGTCGATATTATACCTATTATCAGTGTTTTAATTTTCACCTTTTTCATTAAACCGGCAACCACAAGTGCAGCGCACACAAGTAAAGCCGCCAATAATAATATAATTCTGATAATCATATTATATCTCCAACAAATAATTTATTCTACAGAATCGACTGTAAATCCTATATCTTCAATCGCTTCTATGAAAACTCCATTTTCAATAGCATTTTCAGTTTCCACCACCGCTAAAGCGTTTTCCAAATACACTACAGCACTTTTAACCCCGTTTAAAGAATTAAGGGTTTCTTCGACACTCTTTTTGCAGTGGTTACACGCCATACCTGAAATATAAAGTTTTTTAGTCATCCTTTTTATCCCCTTTGACAAATTTTATATTCTTAAGCCTTAGAGCGTTTGATACAACACAAATAGAACTAAGCGACATAGCCGCCGCGGCAAACATCGGTGTTAAAACAATGCCCAAACTCGACAACACACCTGCCGCAACAGGAATCCCGAGCACATTATAGAAAAAAGCCCAGAACAGATTAATTTTAATATTCCTTATAACCTTTCGGCTCAATATGGCTGCAGACAGCACATCCATCAAATCGTTTCTCATCAAAACAATATCGGCAGATTCTATAGCAATATCTGTCCCCGCACCTATGGCAATACCTATATCTGCCGTATTCAGCGCCGGTGCATCGTTAATACCGTCCCCTACCATAGCAACAGTCTTACCGTTTTGCCTTAAATTTCGTATAAACTTCTCCTTGTCTTGCGGCAGAGCCGATGCTATGACATTTTCGATACCGACTTCTTCTGCAATTTTCTTGGCAGTAAATTCGTTATCTCCTGTTACCATATATATATCAATACCTAAGTCTTTTAGCTTACTGATAGCGGTAGCAGAAGTAGGCTTTATAGTGTCACTGACCGCTATAACCCCTATAATCTGACTGCTTGTGAAAAACAGTACAGGTGTCTTGCCATCCTTTGCAAGAGCGGACAGTAAATCATTATACTCTGTACAGTCGATGCCTATATTTCGCGCTAATTTTTCGTTACCGGAATAATATGTTTCACCATCTATATCACAACTAATACCAAAACCCGAAAGGGTTTTTACATTTTGTACGGATAATTTTTCGGCACCTTCATTATTTGCAAATCTGCAAACTGCCGCAGCTATAGGATGCTCGGATACGCTTTCAATACTTAAAGCAATTTTTATAAATTCTTTATAGTCTACAAATTCTTTTACGAAACATACCGATAACTCACCTGTCGTTATAGTACCCGTTTTATCAAGCACCAAAGCATCGGTCTTGTGAAGATGCTCAATACTCGGCGCATTTTTAAACAAAAGAGAGTATTTTGCCGCAACCGCCGTACCTACCATAACGGCAACAGGTGTGGCAAGTCCCAAAGCGCAGGGACAGGAAATTACCAAAACCGAAACCGCAAAATTAACGGCCGAATCTAACCCGACTCCTGATGCCAACCAAACTATAAGTGTTAACACCGCAATACCGATAACTGTCGGTACAAATATGCCGCTTATTTTATCGGCAAGTCGCGCTATGGGGGGTTTTGTGGCGGCAGAATCTTCTACCAGTCTTATAATCTCTGCAAGGGTTGTTTCTTCCCCTGTTTTTTCGGCGCGATATTCAACATATCCGCTTTTTATTATTGTGCCTGAAATAACCTTGTCGCCGATTTCTTTCTGTACCGGCAGACTCTCTCCCGTTACCATTGATTCATCAACACCGGCGTTACCATAAAGCACAATGCCATCTGCAACAAAAGACTCTCCCGCTTTACATACTACTATATCACCCACCATTAATGTTTCGGCAGGTATTAACACGGTGTCCTGTCCTTTTTTCACCATTACTGTGTTGGACACCATGCTCTTAAGCGAACTAATAGCAGCGGTGGCTCTCGTTTTTGATTTACTTTCAAAAAACTTTCCGAGAGTTATTAGAGACAAAATCATTGCCGCCGATTCGAAATACATGTGCCCTGACGTAGCGCCCAAAAACAACAGCACCGTATTATAAATACTGTAAATTTCCGATGCCGATGAGCCAAGCGCTATTAACGAATCCATATTCGGACTGCCTGTAAAAAGATTCTTAAATCCTATAGTAAAATATTTATAATTTACCGCAATAATGGGTAGAGTAAAGCTAAACTGCAGTAATGCCGATACCGTATCTCTTTGAAAAACTGCTGGTAAAGTATAACCGAACATATGCTGCATTGAGAGAACCATTAAAGGAAGGAGAAAAATGAACGATACGGCTATACGGATTTTAAATTCCTTATATTCATCCCGTTTTTCTTTAATGCCCGTATCATTTCTGAATATCTCGGCAGTAAAACCCGCTTTTTCTACAGACTTTATGATATCTTCGGGGGTTACATTCTCATTATCAAACTCTACAAGCATAGTACCTGCGAGTAAATTAACCTGAGCCGTTACCCCTGCCATCTTATTAACTACGCGTTCAATTCTTGCGCTACAGGCGGCGCAGGACATACCGCCGACAGTAAACTTTAATCGCATTTTTCACCTACACAAAAATCTGTTTTATTAGATATTATTCTCACCTTTACGGTTTGACCGCAAAGATTTTGCTCACTTTTTAATTTAATCGGAGTATAATTTTCGGTATATCCGAAATATTCATCACCATCCGCCGTTTCAAAAAGCACCCGTGCCGTTTTGCCCGTTTGTGACTCGTAAAACTCGTTTTGAGATTGCTTGGTTGCCGCTATCATCTCGCGGCTTCTTAATGATTTTTCTTTATTCGTAACCTGATTCGGCAAATTAGCCGCAACCGTACCCGCGCGTCTTGAATATGCAAAAACGTGCGAGAGCGCAAAACCTACCTTTTTTACAAATTCGATACTTTCCCTAAACTCTTGCTCGGTCTCCCCTGCGAAGCCGACCATAACATCGGTTGTAATCGATGGATTGTCGAAAATCTTCCTTATGCGGCAGACTAAATCATAATAAAAATCGGTATCGTATCTGCGATTCATTCTTTTAAGTGTGTTATCGCACCCTGACTGGAGTGACAGATGAAACTGCGGACAAAATTTAGGCTGGGCGGCAAATCGCTTAAGCATTTCATCGCTCATTAAATCCGGCTCAATGGAACCGAGCCGAATCCTTTCAATTTTTTCGACCGAACATACCGCATCTACCGCATCGGCTAAATCTTCGCCCGTGTCTTTTCCAAAAGAAGATAAATTTATGCCGACTAACACAATTTCTTTGTATCCGTTCTCGGCTAACACTTCTGCTTCCTTTTTTATGTCTTCACATTTTTTAGAACGTATAAACCCACGCGCTTTAGGTATTATACAATAGGTACAGAAGCGGTCACATCCATCTTCGATTTTCACAAAGGCACGTGTTCTACCCTGAAACTCGGTTATACCGGGGGTATTGAATTTTTCTTCTCTGGTATGATTACCAACAGACACCTTTCTCTTGCCATCGCGCAAAAACTCTTCTACCAGGCGCGGAATTTCTTCTGGCGCGGTATTGCCTGTAACAATATCCGCATCCTTTAAACCTTCCGCCTGTAGCGGAAATGCCTGTGGCAGACAACCGCAAAGCACTAAAATACAGTTAGGGAATTTTAGTCGGTAACGGTGAAGCATCTGCCTTGTTTTGCGGTCACTCTCCGCCGTTACGGTACAGGAATTTATTATAAAAACATCGGGCACGGCAAAATCGGGCACTATTTCATGCCCTGCTTTTTTAAAACACTCTGCTATACTCTGTGTTTCATATTGATTAACCTTGCAACCTAATGTATAAAACGAAATCTTCATAATTCATCTCCATTATAATTATAATATTTTATCCCCTATTTTTCAACAATATTTTATTTTTTACAATGTACTGTTTTTTGGACAATGAAAAAATTATAATAAATTTGTAAAAAGTAGTTGACAAATCTCTTTTTGTCGATTATAATAAAAATACAGAAAACGAACAAATGTTCGGGAGGTAAAATTATGAGTGCATTACACCTTTTTCAGACAGTTTTAGAAATAGTTGCCATCGGCTTTATTATATGGGGATATTTTAATCAAGACAAATTGGTTTCCTTTGAAGAAAAAATAAAGTCGCAAATAAAGCGCCGAAAACTCAGGGTTAAAACAACAGACAGTTCTTTTAACCGCCATTGCGCATAAATTCAACGATTCTTTCCAACTTTAGTTTTTCACGCCGCGGATTTAAAAAATTCGCGGCGTGAAAAATTTATATTTCTTTTTTCTTGAATTTGGGTTAAAATAAGTAAAAGTACTTTTTTAAGGAGTTAATATGAAAATAGCATTTTTTGATACCAAGCAGTATGACAAGGATTCTTTTGAGAAATTTAAATCTGATGACATGACCTTTAAATATTTCGAAACTAAACTTAATATCGATACAGTTTCCTTAGCACTCGGATATGACGGTGTATGTGTTTTCGTTAATGACACTGTATCGAGTGAAGTTATAGATAAGTTGTGCGAATATAAGGTGAAATTTATTGCTCTTAGATGCGCAGGTTACAATAACGTTGACCTTAAATATGCTCACGGCAAAATTCACGTTTTTCACGTACCCGCCTATTCTCCCTATGCCGTTGCAGAGCATACTATGGCGATGCTGCTGACATCGGTCAGAAGAACGCACAAGTCATATATCCGTACAAAAGATTTCAACTTCTCTTTAAACGGTCTTACAGGATTTGATTTGCACGGCAAAACCATGGGTATTATCGGTACGGGTAAAATCGGAAAAATTTTTATTGATATATGCCGCGGTTTTGGAATGAATGTTATTGCATACGATAAATTTCCCGATAGCGCATCCAATATAAAATATGTATCTTTAGATGAAATTTATGAAAAAAGCGATATTATTTCTCTTCATTGTCCACTTACGCGCGACACCTATCATATAATCGATGAAAGTGCAGTTGAAAAATGTAAAAAAGGTGTTATAATTCTAAACACATCACGCGGCGCTTTGATTGATACCGAAGCATTGCTTGAAGGCATAAAATCGCGTAAAATCGGTGCAGCGTGTCTTGATGTTTACGAAGAAGAATCCGACTTTTTCTTTGAAGACTTTTCAGGACACATCGTTGATGATGATGTTCTTGCCCGACTTATATCTATGCCTAACGTTCTCGTAACTTCTCACCAGGCGTTTTTAACCGAAGAAGCACTCAATAACATCGCCGAGACCACAGTTAAAAATATAACCGATTTTCTGAAAAACGGGGAAAGTGAAAACGAACTCTGTCAGAAGGCGGATAAGGTTGTAACCTGTAAAAAATGTTTTTAAAGGAGATTTCCAGAATGAAAATTGATGCTACTGCCCTGTTTAAAATCGAATACGGTCTTTATGCGGTAACGTGCAAAGGTGAAGAGCTTGATAACGGACTTATTCTCAATTCGGTTATGCAAGTAACCGCCGAGCCTATGCAGGTCGCCGTTACTATAAACAAAGGAAACTACTCGCACGATATTATAAAGAGTTCAGGTATTATGAATATTTGTCCGTTAACAGAACAAACTCCCTTCTCTGTTTTTGAGAATTTTGGTATGAAAAGCGGCAGAGACTCTTATAAATTTATAGGTGTAAAAGCCGAACGCTCCCAAAACGGACTGTTATATCTTACCGAATACAGCAACGCTTTCATTTCTCTTAAGGTGCAACAATATATAGACCTTGGTACACACGGTATGTTTATATGCACCGTTACCGACACCGAAATATTAAGTGATTTACCCACTATGTCCTACAGTTTCTATCATAACAATGTAAAGCCGAAAAAAACATCGGCTAAACGGGGGTATGTGTGTAAAATATGCGGATATGTATACGACGGTGAGCCGTTACCCGATGATTTTATCTGTCCGCTATGCAAACACCCCGCAAGTGATTTTGAAAAAATAGTATAAAAAATAAGGTGTCTTGCGACACCTTATTTTTTTATACGCTTTGAACGCCTATTGTGAGTTTTTCGCCGTTGATATCCCACTCTTTTACATAACCTATAGGTTCTGTGGCTGTGAGTGAATCTGCTAATGTATCCCCCACAATTCCTTCTTTATACTTAACTGCGGTGCTTACGGCATTTTCTTCGCCCATAACGGTAATGTTAATGTGGTCCATAACATTAAATCCGGCTTCTTTACGCATTGTTTGTACCTTTGATACAA
This sequence comes from Acutalibacteraceae bacterium, assembly GCA_045592605.1. Taxonomy (GTDB): domain Bacteria; phylum Bacillota; class Clostridia; order Oscillospirales; family Acutalibacteraceae; genus SIG565. The sequence continues at coordinate 15,090 of JAZNUZ010000185.1, read as the reverse complement.
CTTCTCTTACAAAACCTTCGGCTATGAGTTCTTCGGTAAGAACTGTGTCGATTGCTACTGTTACTCCGCGGTCGGTCAGAGCAAAGAAGCCTTCCTTCTGTTCGGACTCAATGAGCAGGTCTTCTGTTAAGAGCTCTACCTTACCGGACGGTAAATCGAGTACAAGTTTTCCGTTTGCATCAAGCTCGGCTTTAGCAGCGTTGCCATCAAGGTCTGAAAGCGCAGTTCTGATTTCATTTAACTGCTTGCCGAACTTAGGACCTACAGTTTTGAGCTGCGGCTTGAATTTATAAGATACAAATGCGTCAACATTATCTGTGAAGCTTACGTTCTTAATGTTAAGCTCATCTTTTATAATATCGAGATAAATTTCATCAAGACTGCCATCAAGTTTTACGTACATAGTGCCAAGCGGTTGGCGGTTTTTACGGTTAGAGCCGTTTCTTGCAGCTCTGCCCAAAACTACGATTTCGAGAACCTTATCCATATTCTCTTCAAGAACTGTATCAATTCTCGAAGTGTCAACTGTCGGGAAATCGCAAAGATGTACGCTGATGGGAGCCGACTTATCTATGTTGCATACGATGTTGCGGTAAATGTTTTCACTCATAAACGGTATCATTGGAGCCGCCGCTTTTGCGGTAACGACAAGCGCTGTATAGAGTGTCATATATGCCGCTATCTTGTCTTCTGTTAAATCCTGTACCCAGTAGCGTTCTCTGCCACGGCGCACATACCAGTTACTCATTTCATCGGTAAATTCTTGTAAAGCCTTTGCCGCTTCGGGTATGCGGTAGTTGGCAAGGTTTTCATCAACCTTGGCAACGGTAGAATTAAGACGCGATAAAAGCCATTTATCCATTACTGTGAGCGCACAGTCACCCAGATTATATTTTGTCGGGTCGAATTTATCAATTTCGGCATAAAGCACATAGAACGCGTATGTGTTCCATAGTGTGCCCATAAATTTACGTTGTCCTTCTGTTACGGCTTTGGAGTGGAAACGGTTAGGCAACCAAGGTGCAGAATTGGTGTAGAAATACCAACGTATTGCATCGGCGCCGTGTGTTTCGAGTGCATCAAACGGGTCAACAGCGTTGCCCTTTGATTTACTCATTTTCTGTCCGTTTTCATCCTGAACGTGACCTAAAACAATTACATTCTTATAAGGCGCTTTGTTGAAAATAAGGGTTGAAATTGCAAGTAATGAATAGAACCAACCGCGAGTCTGGTCAACCGCTTCGGAAATAAAGTCGGCGGGGAACTGACTCTCAAACAATTCCTTATTTTCAAACGGATAGTGATGTTGTGCGAACGGCATAGCGCCCGAGTCAAACCAACAGTCAATAACTTCGGGAACTCTGTGCATTTCGCTGCCGCACTTTTCACACTTAATAGTAACCGCATCAATAAACGGGCGGTGAAGTTCAATTTCCTGGGGACAGTTATCTGACAACTCTTTGAGTTCAGCTATACTACCGATAGAGTGCAGATGTCCGCACTCGCATTGCCAGATATTAAGCGGTGTACCCCAATATCTGTTTCGGGAAATGCCCCAATCCTGAACATTCTGTAGCCAGTCGCCGAATCTACCCTTACCTATGCTTTCGGGTATCCAGTTAACTGTATTATTGTTTCTGATAAGGTCATCCTTAACGGCTGTCATTTTAATAAACCACGATTCTCTCGCATAGTAGATAAGCGGAGTATCGCAACGCCAACAGAACGGATAATCATGTTCAAACTTGGGCGCCGAGAAAAGTAAACCTTTTTTATCCAAATCAACGAGAATTAACGGGTCTGCATCCTTTACGAATGTACCTGCATAATCGGTGTCTTCGGTCATTTCACCCTTGCCATCTACGAGTTGAACAAACGGCAAATCGTAGCGTCTGCCGACCTGAGCGTCATCTTCACCGAAAGCGGGGGCTATATGAACGATACCTGTACCATCACTCATTGTAACGTAGTTATCCATCGTTACAAAGTGGCCTTTTTTACCTTGTTTTGCAGCAACACGGGCAGCACAATCAAAGAGCGGCTCATATTCTCTGTGTTCAAGGTCGCTTCCTTTATATGTTTCGAGAATTTCATAAGCGGGTGCATCTTCGGTTTTTAATCCACCAAGTACCTTTTCGAGCAATGCTTCTGCCATATAATAGGTGTAACCATCCGCCGCTTTTACTTTACAGTATGTTTCGTTGGGGTTAACGCAAAGCGCAACGTTGGACGGCAAGGTCCACGGAGTTGTGGTCCAGGCAAGGAAATAAGCATCTTCCCCTACTGCCTTAAAGCGTACAACTGCACTGCGTTCCTTTACATTCTTATAGCCTTGCGCAACTTCGTGAGAAGACAACGGAGTTCCGCAACGCGGACAGTAAGGCACTATTTTAAAACCCTTATATAAGAGTTTCTTTTCGAAAATCTGTTTAAGTGCCCACCACTCAGACTCAATAAAATCATTATGATATGTTACATACGGGTTATCCATATCTGCCCAGAAGCCTACTGTGTGAGAAAAATCTTCCCACATACCCTTGTATTTCCAGACACTTTCTTTACAGTGGTCGATAAACGGCTCTAACCCGTACTGTTCAATCTGTTCCTTACCATCGAGTCCCAAAAGTTTTTCAACTTCGAGTTCAACGGGAAGACCATGGGTATCCCATCCAGCTTTACGCGGCACCATACATCCTTTCATAGTGCGGTAACGCGGAATCATATCCTTAATAACGCGCGTCAACACATGGCCTATATGCGGTTTACCGTTAGCTGTCGGCGGTCCATCATAAAATATGTATGGGTCACCATCTTTACGGTCTTCGATACTCTTTTCGAAAATTTTGTTATCTACCCAAAATTTTCCTATTTTCTTTTCTTCTTCTACAAAGTTTACATTAGGTGAAATACTGTTATACATTAAGTAACCTCCTAAAAAATAAAGACCCCCGTCCATAACAGGACGAAAGCCTACTTTCGTTAACCACCTATTACGGCAGACTGACATCTGCGGTTCTTTTAACGGTGAACAGCCGATACGCGCCTACTCTGATTTCAGCGGATAACTCAGGAGTGATTTTCATACAGGGCGCCTATATCGGTCTCGCACCGCCACCGACTCGCTAAAATATCGGTACCTGACTACTCTCTCCATCAAAGTCTTTATATATTAATTCTAATAGATTTTAACACACTTCAATAATAATTGCAACTAAAATTTAATAAGACAAACTTTTTCTCTCATATATTTAGTGTAATGGGAGTGATTTTTTTGTTTTGGGACTTAATTTGCAGAATTGCATCGCATATTTTATACTTAGCGCTTCACGTGACACCTACAAGTTCTTTTCCGCCGCCGCTAAAACGCGCAGAAGAAACCGAACTTATTTTTAAGATGCAACAAGGAGATAAAAGCGCAAAAGATAAACTGATTGAACACAATCTCCGACTCGTAGCACACATAGTGAAAAAATACAGTAGTACGGGTGGCGACAGTGAAGACCTAATATCAATAGGTACGATAGGTCTTATTAAAGGCATATCAACCTTTAAGCCCGATAAAAGCATTCGCCTTGCTACCTACGCTGCTCGTTGTATTGAAAACGAAATTCTGATGCATTTCAGAAATATGAAAAAATCGGCGGGGGATGTTTATATTTCCGACCCTATCGATACCGATAAAGATGGAAACACACTGACACTTATCGACATTATTGCCGATGACATAGATATTACCGAAGAAATCGATAAAAAACTGAAACTGCAAAAACTGAAACTAATTATAAACGATGCTCTCGATAGCAGAGAAAAGACAGTGCTTTGCTACAGATACGGGCTTGGCGGTTGCAAAGAACTCACGCAACACGAAATAGCCAAAAAACTCGGCATATCGCGCTCCTATGTCTCACGTATAGAAAAGGCGGCATTTATTAAATTGCGCCAACTTTTTTAGAAAAAACTTGCTTTTTTAAAAATAGTGTGTTAATATTATTTTTAGTATAAATGCAGTGATGAAGAAAAGTAGATTTATTGTTATCATTCAGAGAGAACACACCGCGGCTGAAAGTGTGTTTATGAAAAACTTTTTATCGAAGTTCCCTTCTGAGCAGTGGCGCTGAATTAACAGTAGGTGCCAACGGTTGACTCCGTTATGTGTCAAAAGAGTGTTTGCTCTTAGAGTAAAAATGTGGGTGGTACCACGGAGTTTGTATTTTTTGACTTCGTCCCTGTTGTGTCAGGGGACGGAGTTTATTTTTTTGGAGGAAAAGTAATGAAAGAGACGCTAAACTCAATAAAACTTGCCGCTAAAGAAGAAGTGGCGAAAAGCACCACTTTAGCAGAAATTGAAGAAATCAGAATTAAATACTTAGGCAAAAAAGGTGAACTTACAGCACTTCTCAAGCAGATGGGTTCACTCTCTCCCGAAGAACGCCCTGTTGTCGGACAACTTGTTAACGAAGCCAAGGGGGAAGTTGATGAACTAATCGCAGTTCGCAGTGAAGAATTGAAACAGGCCGCGACATTGCAGAAATTAAAGGAAGAAACCATTGATATTACAATGCCTGCAAAAAAAGGCACCGTTGGACATCTTCATCCGTTAAATTCGGTGCTTAATAATATGATTGATATTTTTCAGTCTATGGGATTTGATATTGTGGACGGTCCCGAAGTTGAAACCGAGCACTATTGCTTTGAAGCGCTCAACGTTCCTGCCGACCACCCTGCCCGTGATATGCAGGATACTTTCTATCTGACCGAGAATTTCCTACTTAGAACTCAGACTTCCGCAGCCCAGATTCGTGTTATGGAAAACCGCAAACCGCCCATACGCATTATCTGTCCCGGCAGAGTTTTCCGTGCTGATGAAGTTGATGCAACACATTCGCCTGTTTTCCACCAGATTGAAGGCCTTGTTGTAGACAAGGGTGTTACTATGTGTGACCTTAAAGGTGTGCTTGAACAGTTCGCAAGAGAAATCTACGGCAAGGACACTGCCGTTAAATTCCGTCCTTCATTCTTCCCGTTTACAGAACCGAGTGTTGAAGTTGATGTTACATGTTCTGAATGCGGTGGCAATGGTTGCCGCGTTTGTAAAGGCAGCGGTTGGATAGAAATTCTTGGCGCAGGTATGGTACACCCCAACGTTCTTCGCAACTGCGGTATTGACCCAGAAGAATATTCGGGCTTTGCCTTTGGCATCGGGCTTGACAGACTTACCACTACAAGCCATAAAATAAGTGATATTCGCTTACTGTTTGAAAATGATAAGCGTTTCTTAGAGCAGTTTTAAGGAGATAAACACATGAAAATTTCACTTAACCACTTAAAAAATTACGTAGAAATAAATGTACCCGTAGAAGAACTCTGTGAAAAGATGATTATGGCGGGTTTTGAAGTAGAATCCATTGAAAATACGGGAGATAAAATCCGCAACGTTGTAGTGGGCGAAATCACCGAGATTACTCCCCATGAAAACAGTGACCATTTACAGATTTGCCAGATTAATATAGGTGGCGGCAACTCTGTACAGATAGTAACGGGTGCGCAGAACATTGCTGTGGGTGACAAGGTCCCCGCCGCCTTGCACGACTCATCCTTACCTAACGGTATGAACATAAAATCGGGTAAACTCCGCGGTGTAGATTCTTTCGGTATGCTCTGTTCCGGTGAAGAACTCTGCCTTACAGAAGAAGACTACAAAGGCGCCAGTGTACACGGTATATTGATACTTGACAGTTCCCTTACTGCAGGTACCGATATGCGCGATGTTTTGGGATTAAACGACTATATCATAGATTTTAAAATTACTGCCAACCGCCCTGACTGCAACTGCTTTTTAGGTGTTGCAAAGGAAATTTCGGTTGTGCTCGGCACAAAATATAATCCGCCTGTTCCAAGTTATAAAACAGTTGGCGGAGACATTAACGATTATATAAAAATCGATGTTGAAAACTATGACTTATGTCCGAGATATATTGGTCGTGTGGTTAAAAATCTTCGTATAAAAGAGTCACCCGACTGGATGAAAAAGGCAATTTCGGCATCGGGTATGCGCCCCATCAACAATATAGTTGACATTACCAACTTTGTAATGCTTGAAACCGGACAACCGATGCACGCTTTCAACTATAACGAGCTTCGTGGCAAACACGTAATTGTCAGAAACGCAAAAGAAAATGAAAAAATCACCACACTCGATGGCAAAGAGTATAATCTTAACCCTGATATGCTCGTAATTGCCGATGGTGAAGTTCCGTCCTGTCTTGCAGGTATTATGGGTGGACTGGAGAGTGAAATCACCGACACCACAACCGATTTATTCTTGGAATGTGCAAAATTCCGCCGCGATAATGTTCGCCACACAGGGCGTACACTCGGTGTTCATACCGAGTCAAGCGGTCGCTTTGAAAAAGGCGTTGATATAATCAACACACGTTTTGCTATGGAACGCGCTCTACAGCTCATTGATGAGCTTGATGCGGGTGATATTATCGATGGTGAGATTGATAAAAACGCCGGTCTTCCTAAAGAGCGTATAATAAAGGTAAAAACTTCAAGCATTTTAGAACTCGTTGGCGTAGATGTGCCACAAGATAAAATTCTCTCTATCCTTAACAGTTTAGACCTTAATGCCGTAATCGATGGCGATACCTTGACCTGCCGCATCCCTTCTATCCGCGATGATATTGAAGGCAGAGCAGATTTAGCCGAAGAAATTATGCGTATTTACGGTTACGACCATATTGTCGGCACAAATATGCGCGGCGAAGTTATGCGCGGTAAAAAATTACCCGAAAGAATTAAGAGTGATGCTTTAAAATCCCTTTTGTGTTCTTACGGTGCTAACGAAATTACCACATACTCGTTTATCGCATCCCGCGCGGTTGACCAGTTGAATTTAGATGAAAATGACCCACGCCGCAATCAGATTAAACTCATCAACCCCTTAGGTGACGAATATTCTGTAATGCGTACACAGCTTACCACAAGTATGTTGTCCGTTCTATCCACCAACATAAACCGCAAGATAACAAGCGGCAGATTTTACGAAGTAAGCAAACGCTTTATCGCAAAGCAGTTGCCCATTACCGAGCAACCCGATGAATTGCCGACATTATCCATTGGCATTTACGGAAAAGATGAAGACTTCTTTACACTTAAAGGCATAGTTGATGACATTCTTGTTCTTTTTGGTGCGCACAGTGACTACCGCAGAAGTAATGAAAACTATCTGCATCCCGGTCGACAGGCAGAAGTACTTGCAAACAACAAGGTAGTAGGTACATTTGGTGAACTTCACCCTGCTGTTGCAGAAAAATTCGATATAGATGCAAGGGTTTACGTTGCCGAAATTAAGATTGATGAACTCTTCCAGATAAACAAACGTAAAACCGTATACAAGCCGTTACCCAAGTTCCCTGCAGTTGAGCGTGACTTTGCAATGCTCTGCGACATTGATTTGGAAATCGGCACACTCGAAAAGGCAATTATTTCGGGAGCTTCAAGACTTTGCGAAAAGGTTGAACTGTTCGATGTATACTCGGGCGCACAGATACCGACCGGTAAAAAGAGTGTAGCTTTCAGTGTATGGCTTCGCAGTAATGAAGGTACTCTTACTGATGAAGAAATCGAAAATGTCACAAATCGCATCATCAAAAAGCTCCAAAGTGTAGGTGCAGTATTGCGTTCATAAAAAATTACTTGTATTTTATGAAAATCTGTTATAAAATATAAATATGTAGAAAAAATTATAAAGAGGGTGTTATTTATGAATGATAAGACAATGACTTTTTCGCTCGGCAATGAACAGGAGCTTGAAATAAAGCGTATTTTGTTTACTGTTTACGATGCGCTTAAGGAAAAAGGTTATAATCCGATAAATCAGATTGTAGGTTATATTTTGTCCGAAGACCCAACCTACATTACAACACATAATAACGCCCGTAGCCTTATAAGACGGGTTGACAGAGATACCCTTTTACAGACCCTTGTAAAGTATTATCTCTCCAACTAATCTAAAGGCATATTTCAAATATCAAATATATTATGGGTTGATGAAGCATATAAATTATAAGCGAATGTCTGCCTATAAAGCTTAAAGGTGCTATATTCCCCTTTCCAATAAGTTTTTCATCTAAATTATATTTCTTTATTATGTGGTACAAAAAGTATCCCGTAAGGAAAAGGAATCCCCAAGGGAATAGAGAAAAATAATCGGCAGAAGAGAAACTATTCGGCGGAAAGCCTAAATATGCTGACAGGTAATTTGAATACCATTGTTTTGGCAAAGGCAGAATATTCAATTTTTCAAAACCCAAAAACCCGTCATTACAGTTACGGGTGACAAAAAACAGAACAGCACTTAAAATACCGCCCGTAAGGTGCGGTATTTTTTTGAGCAAAATATCGAGCGGTATGGTAATGAGCATCATACTGCCAAGGAACGTTAAAACACCAAAAAGAATTTTTGAGCTTGGCATAAAAATATATGTAGCCGCCGATACAATAAACCCTGCTATAAACACAGTAAGTCCGCGTTTTAGTTTGTTTTTACCGAAATTCCAGCAAAAGCCCGACAGAAGTATAAATGTCCAACAAATGCTTTGCTGCCAGATATAGCCTATCTTTCCCGTATAAAAATCAAAATTATAACCGTAAAGATAAACCAAATCCCACATTGCGTGGTAGATAACCATACTTATAACCGTTATACCGCGGACAGTATCGAGTAGCGGTATGCGGTTTCTTTTTATACTGTTTTCCATATTACTATTATAAAAGGCGGCATAAGCCGCCTTTTATTCTCCTATATACACAAATCTTTTAAATTCTTTACCGTCGCGAACAACCGTTTCGTTCCACATAGATGCGGGTCGCACCCACAAAGCTTTTTCGCCATACAATGCGCGGTACACGACCATGTTTTCGAGTGTTTCGCTATGCCGTGCTACACCGATAACTTCATACTCGTTGCCCTTGTAATGACGGTATTTACCTAATTTTATTTCTTCCATAATTATTTTGCAAACTCTTTCATTGTAAGATATGCCATATAAATGTCATACTTTGCCGTAGTTTCAAAAGGCGCGTGCATAGATAACACAGGAACGCCCAGGTCCACTACATCTATACCGAGATTTGCGATATACTGGGCTACGGTTCCGCCGCCACCCATATCCACCTTGCCGAGTTCACCCGTCTGCCACACGATATTGGCTTTATCAAGTATAGCGCGGATTTCACCCATAAATTCCGCCGATGCATCCGATGTACCACTTTTGCCGCGGGCACCTGTATATTTGGTAATTACAACACCGTAATTGAGATACGCCGCATTTCTGCGTTCCATAACATCCTGGAATGTCGGGTCGGTTGCGGCATTTACATCGGCCGACAAACACTTTGAGTTTCTTACCGCTATACTCGGCGATACATTCTGCATTTCGGCAATATCGTAAATAATATACTTAAGGAACGCGGACTCAAGACCTGTATTGCCCATCGAACCTATTTCTTCTTTATCAGCAAGAACGGTTACGAGTGTTTTCTTCGGATTTCGGGTTTCAAGTGCCGCAATAATTGCAGGATACGCGCAAACCCTGTCATCCTGTCCGTATGCGCCAATCATTGAACGGTCAAGTCCTATATCACAAGCCTTCACCGACGGTACACATTCGAGTTCTGCCGACACAAAATCAGCTTCGGTGGTACCGTATTTCTCGTTTAAAATTTTGAGAATATTAAGTTTTACAAGTTCGCTTCCCTTATCATCTCTGAAAGGATGACTGCCGATAAGAACGTTTAATTCTTCTCCCCGTATGCCTTCATCAAGCGTACGTTTAGACTGTTCCTTTGCTAAGTGCGGCAATAAATCATTAACCACGAATTTCGGGTCGCTATCATCTTCACCGATATTTACATTAATCTTTGTGCCATCTTTTTTTACAATAACACCAATAAGGGATAACGGCACTGCGGTCCACTGATATTTTCTTATTCCGCCGTAATAATGGGTTTTTAAAAGCGCCAACTCAATCTCTTCATAAAGCGGATTGGGTTTTAAATCAAGTCGGGGTGAATCTATATGCGCCGCGGTGATTTTAACGCCTTTATCGGCGGTCTCACTACCAATGCAAACAAGCGCTAATGCTTTGCCGCGATTGTTTATATAATAGCGATCACCCGCTTTATATTTCTTACCCTGTACATATTCTTCGAAACCGGCTTCACGTGCCATACCGATGGTAGTATCGACCGCCAATCTCTCGGTTTTAGCATTATCAAGGAATTTTTTGTAACCTGTACAGAATTCATCTGCCGCTAAGAGTGTAGCATCATCACTTACAAGTCTTCCATTTTGTTTTTTTACAAAAAGTTCTTCCTTTAACTTTTCTACTGTTGTCTTTTCAGCCATTTTAAATACTCCTTTTAGAAATATTTTTTAACAGTTGTGTGAAATTATTTATAAATTCGGTTTTTTCACCATTATTTTCGATTATATAATCGCATTTTTCTTTATAAAAACTGTTCTTTTTACCCGCATTTATGCGGCTTCTTGCCTGTTCGGCAGTAAGAGAATCGCGCTTCACTATACGGCTAAATCTTACCGACTCATCGGCTATAACCCCCACCGTAACATTACACATTTTATCGGCACCGCTTTCAAATAAGGTGGGTGCATCGAGTAATACATATTCACTCTCACTCGAACCGATTAGGTTTTCTATTTCTTCTACTATAAACGGAAGTACCGTTTTGTTTAACAGTTCTGTACTATCAGCGTTAAGAAAAGCCTTTGCCGCTAATTTCTTTCTATCGAGTGTATTATCTTCCGATAAAATATCATCGCCAAAGGCAAGACAAAGTTTTTCTTTTGCCGCATCTCCGTTCATAACGCGGTGGGCGGTTTTGTCACAGTCAATTACATAAAACCCTTGCTCTGCCGCGGCTGCTGCTGCATCACTCTTACCTGCGCCCGTTTGTCCTGTTAGTCCTAAAATAAATTTCATAGCACTATCACCTTAAATGCCGCCGCTCTTATAAGCCTGTTATATACGGCAAGTCCTACACCGTTTTTACTCGGTGCGTGTATGTACGCCTTTTTAAAGCCCTTTTTATCAATATCACGAAGCACACCAAACACGTTCTGCGCTAAGGTTAGTTCATCGCATTTGCTACCGTAAACAATAGTCGGTATCTTAATATCTGTGTCTTCTTTAAAACATACTGCTACGGCATCTGTTTGTTTATTTACAAAGTTTACAAAATCTGCTACGTCGCCCTCGACCAAAAATACTTCGGCTTTTGGCGCATAGTGTTTGTACTTCATACCGGGGGATGCTACCGCCGCGCCTTTTTCGAGTTCGTTTAATACGGCGCTATCAATCTCAACTTTACCTATCGCGTTTTCGAGTTGCTCGTGGGTAACTGCGCCCGGTCTTAAAATACGCGGAGTTTCCCCTAATAAAGATATTACGGTCGACTCGACCCCTATAGTGCAGTCGTGCGACTTTACTACGGCATCAATCTTGCCCGACAAATCTTCTATTACATGCGCAGCCGTGGTGGGACTGGGTCTACCCGAAATATTGGCAGAAGGCGCCGCTATGGGTAAATTTGATGTAGCTATTATTTGTCGCGCAATTTCATCTGACGGCATTCTGAGTGCAACAGTACTCATACCGCGGCTAACATTCTCACAAACGCTTTTACCCTTTTTAAGCACCATTGTCAAGGGACCTGGCCAGAAAAGTTCTGCTAAGCGATATGCTACATCGGGGATATCGGCAGCTACTTGTTCCAACATATCCATATTTGCAATATGAACGATAAGTGGATTGTCCTGCGGTCTGCCCTTGGCTTCAAAAACCTTGTCAATCGCCGCGTTATCCGTAGCCGATGCCGCAAGTCCGTAAACCGTTTCGGTAGGGATTGCAACAACTCCGCCACTATTTAAAATATCTGCTACGCGCCCGATTTTTTCACTCTCGGCGCTACTGTTAATTTCAATAATTTGTGTTATCATTACTACTGTTCATCCGCCTTTAACATTTCGGCGCGGTAATGGGTTATAAGTGACTCGATAATTTCATCTATATCACCGTTTAAAATCTGTTCGATTTTATAGAGCGTTAAGCCTATACGGTGGTCGGTAACACGGCCCTGCGGATAGTTATAAGTTCTTATTCTTTCACTTCTGTCGCCCGTGCCGACCTGCGACTTACGGTCGGAAGCAATAGCATCGTTCTGTTGCTGCATCATCATTTCATAAAGGCGAGAACGCAAAACCTTCATGGCTTTATCCTTGTTTTTGTGCTGACTTCTTTCATCCTGACACTCTACCACAAGGCCTGTAGGTAAATGGGTTATACGGATAGCCGATTCGGTCTTATTAACGTGCTGACCGCCGGCGCCCCCTGCTCTATAGGTATCAATCTGTAAATCACTGGGATTAATTTCAACTTCAACATCTTCGGCTTCGGGAAGTACTGCAACCGTAACGGTCGAAGTATGAATTCGCCCTTGAGTTTCGGTTTCGGGCACACGTTGTACACGGTGCACACCGCTTTCGTACTTAAGTCTTGAATAGGCGCCTTCGCCTTCTATCATAAAACTGACTTCCTTATAACCGCCAAGTTCTGTCTCGTTGGCGCTTACAATTTCAGTCTTCCAACGACGCGCTTCTGCATACATAGAATACATACGCATAAGACTACCTGCAAAGAGTGCGGCTTCTTCGCCACCCGCACCGCCGCGGATTTCAACTATAACGTTTTTGTCATCATTAGGGTCACGCGGCAAAAGAAGTATCTTGAGTTCTTCAGATGTTTCTTCGATTTTTTGTTTGGCTTCTTCAAGTTCTTCTTCTACAAGTTCTTTAAAATCTTTATCAAGTCCACCCGCATCAAGAAGTTCACGAGCTTCGGATTCGCTTTGCTTTGCCGCGGAATATTCTCGGTATTTTTCAACAATCGGGGATAACTGTTTATGCTCTTTCATTAACTTTTTGAAAAGCTCATTATCCGATACAGTTTCAGGTTTGGTGAGCTCGACGCCTATTTCTTCAAATCTCTCTTCAACCGATTTTAATTTATCAAACATTATTAATGTTCTTCCTTTCGTTCTATCTGCTTTATATGCTTTTCACACTTGCTTCGCGGTAGCATAACTTCGTGTCCGCATCCAACACACTTAATTTTAAAATCCATACCGATGCGAAGTACGGTAAAACGGTTTGCTCCGCACGGGTGCTGTTTTTTCATTATTAAAATGTCGCCTAACCTTACGTCCAAAACAAACTCTCCTATAAATATATTCTTTAATATTATACTCTATTTTACCTTTAAAGGCAATATTTTCTTGATAAAGATATAAATTAATGGTAAAATCATATATATAAATATTTATGGGGTGAAAAACGTGTCGGACAAGCTACGAATTTTGCATACAGCAGACCTTCATTTAGGAGCAGAATTTTCTTCTTTACCCGGGGAGAAAAAAAGTATACGCCAGGTAGAGCTTATAATTACGTGTGAGAATATTTTTAAAATCTGTCACGACAATAAAATCGATTTATTGCTTCTCGCGGGTGACGTTTTCGAAAACAACTCGGTAAGTGAAAAAACCGCTCACGCTTTTTTTGCCGCGTGTGAAAAAGCGCCCGAAACGACCGTTATTTTTGCCGCAGGTAACCATGACCCGATTACCTGTGACTCGCCCTTTTTAAAATACAAATTACCGCAAAATCTTATAGTTTTAAGTGAAAATGACCAATGTGTACCCCTAAACGAGAAAGGTGTCCGTATATACGGCAAATCTTTCAGCAGTGTATATATGTCAGCCGAGAACCGCTTTTCGCTCATTCCCGAAAATGATGAGTTTATCAATATTTTAGTGCTTCACGGGGATATGGGTGCCGATGTATCGGGTGTTTATAATCCCATTTCATTAGATTTTATAAGTGAAAGCAAAATGGACTATGTAGCGCTCGGCCATGTACACGAATTTTCGGGTATTAAAAAGGCGGGCGGTGTCTATTACGCATACCCCGGTACACCCGAACCGCATGGTTTTGATGAACTCGGACCAAAAGGTGTAATTTGCGGTGAAATCAGTAAGCACAACTGTAATCTCACCTTTATAGAAACGGCGCTTCGCGGATATTTTGAAGAAGAAGCAGATATAACCGGTCTTTATACTTCGAGTGAAATTGCCGATAGCATTTTATCAATGTTAAAACAGAAGTATCCCAAAAATTACGAAAAAAATCTTTATAAAATTATACTCACAGGTAAAGTGCCCGAAAACACCCATATAAACTGTGCAGAAATTTTAAGCCGAATGGGTGATATGCTTTTCTTCGCAAAAATAAAAGACAACACAGAATTTGATATTAATCTCGAACTTTTAGCAGAAGAAATTTCTTTAAAAGGCAGATTTGTTAAAAATATGCTTGATAAAATATCATCAAACCCCCAAAATGCAGAACAGTTGAAACGGGCATTACAATTAGGGCTCAAAGCCTTTTCTTCGGAGGTGAAATTCAGTGAAAATCAATAATATTCACATCTTTGGTTTTGGTAAATTCAAAGATTTTAAATTGGATTTCACCGATACCTTCAACCTAATATACGGAAAAAATGAGAACGGAAAGACCACCATTGCAGAATTTATAAAAATGATGTTCTACGGTAGCAAACCAAGAATTGCTGACGTTTTTAAAAACCCAAGAACAAAATACAAACCGCTCGACGGCGGTGCTATGGCAGGAAGTATAACCTTTGAGCATTCGGGTTATATTTACCGACTTGAACGTGAATTCCGCTCAAGCAATGCTACTGATAAAATCACCCTTTATAATTTAGATTTGGGTACGAGCGAAACCCTATCGGGTAACAGTGATATAGGAAGCCGCTTTTTCGGTGTGGGCTTCGGTGCCTTCGAAAAAAGTGTATTTATTTCCAACTCTGTGGCTTTTGAAAAAGACAGTGAAGCCGATGATGATATCAACTCAAAACTGTCAAATATATCAAATACGGGGGATGAAAATATATCTTTTGAAGCCGTGTCTTCCCGTATTACCGCTGCAAT
>JAZNUZ010000184.1:0-6048 GCA_045592605.1 Acutalibacteraceae bacterium | reverse complement strand
CATTTTTCATTATATAAACACCCGGGAGTTGCGGCAAACTATTCGCTTTTTTCTTTAATTCTTTATTCTTTTCCGACAAAATAATTTCTCCGTTATTATTGCTTTTATTGTTCTTTTGTAGTATTATCTATTTGGTGATTTTTTTGAAGAAAATAATAGTTTTGCTATGCATTATACTTCTTTTAAGCGGTTGCAGAGATAACAAAAACACAGATACTCAGGATAAAAAAGATATCATAGTTTTTCCAAATGCGCAGACCGCCGCTACTCTGAACGGATACAAAACAGAATCAGAGACTATCTTGATACAAACCGAAAACGCAATTTATATTGCGAACACTTCTTCGCAGAAGTTCCACAAAGCCGATTGCAATTTTGCGAAATCTATGAAAGATGAAAACAGGCTCAGTACCAACGACCGCGAAGGACTAATAGATAAAGGTTATTCACCTTGTAAGACCTGCAAACCTTAGAAATAAACCGATGGGTCCATATATTCCCCATCTATGATTACAGAAAAATGAACATGCGGTCCCGTAGACCGACCAGTTGAGCCCACACGCGCTATCAACTCGCCCGGCCTTATATAATCCCCTACCGATACAAGCAGTTCAGAACAATGACCATATAATGTTCTGAAACCCGAATAATGTTCTATTATAACGCATTTACCGTAACCGTTGCCCGTGTCAGATGCTTTGATAATTTTACCCGAAGCCGCCGCCAACACATCGGTACCCATAGGTGCTGCTATATCCAGTCCGTTATGATGGGCGGGTTCGCCTGTGAATGGGTCTTTACGCTTACCGTAAGGTGAAGTGACATAGCCTTCAACCGGTAGAATTAAATTGAGACCATTATTACTAAACTCGTTAACATCACTGCCCACCTGTATTTTACAGGTACGGGCATTTTTTGTTACTTTTTCATCTAATACTTCGCTGGAAATCAGTTGGCCATTTTCGATTACAAGTCGGGTTGTAACTTCCTTTACACCCCTACTACCTTTCTGAATTACCTTTTTAGAACCTGCGGCAAGATTTGCGTTTCTCTCGTATTTTGTTATATACAATATACTTTCTTCGGTTACCTGAGTACAATTAATCCGATAAGGCAATTTTTCTTCAAGTAACGAATAAAGTGTATCGTAAATCTTCTCACTTGTAATCAGTTCTGCCGAAACGCACTCTTTTTTTACTTCAAAATCCACCAACCACTCAACATTATAGGTCGCAGTGGATTTCTTTATATCTTCACTAAGAGAAACCCTATCATCCCTATAGTCATTAACCGCATTTTCAACGGTTTTTTTGCTCGATGAATATAAAATCCCTTTACCGTCCACATAAACTCCGTAAGCATAATCAATAGTATCGGCAGTTTCGACTATTGCATCTTTTAACTTTTCGCCGTTAAGACAGGATAAAAACCAATTCGATGTCTGGATTTCGCTTACATTAAAGAGTTTTAAATCTTGCTTTATTGCATTATTATCATCAAACTGTTCTATCAAAGCGCTTATTGTAGAATTAACCGTATTGATGTTCCTTGAGTAACCGATATGGGTACCGTTATAGGTAATATGATAATAGTTTGCAGTCAAATTCAGAAGAATTATAACCGTTATTATAACGGCAACACAAATACAGCACCATATAATAACGACCTTATTTTTAAAGGCTTTAAAATATGGCGCGGAAATCTTCCAGGAATATTTGATTGCAGTCAAAGAATTGCGAAAAAAATGCCTTATGTTGCTTCCAAAACAGACAATACTATCCAATATATTATAGACTGCAAACAAGAAGTTTTTTGAAAAAATCAGAAAAAATTCCTTCATATCAGTTAACCTTAAACATCTCCAACTTATTATATACTGCTAATCTTTCATTTGCTTTTTCTGATGCAGTTGCGAGTGATGGACGCCGACCCAAAAGCATCAAAAAAAGATATTTTATTATTCTAAAAATAAAAATAAACGGATATAACACGGGCGCTTTATTTAATATGGGATAGGCAGAATTCATTGTAGAATGTAATGTTCTGATTAAACTTTGTATCTTTCCCTTTTTTGATGAATTTGATTTAAAGGAAGACATCATCATTCCGCTACCGCTACGTGATTTATCGAGTCTGCCAAAATTTCCGCCTGTTAAAATATCCCGCATTAATTCATCGCAGACCGCGCTATCTGTATCCATCGCCCATTCAGGACAAGTTATTTTCAGATACTCGGCAGAAATTTTTGTTAATATTTTTGCAAATTTAAGCATACCTATTTCTTTTAAGAAGGGCAATAAATCTTCCCAAAAACTCTCGGCTGCAGTAGCACCGACAAAACAGGCCCAATCGCACAGATGCCTGAGTCCCAACCCTTCGTTTATAAGGTGGTGTGCCGAATGCAACAAGATAATTATGCCATGGTAAATATCGCTTGGCGCATTAAAACCGTTTTTTGAATGGTGGGTGTCAAATATAGGTTCTATAAACTCCCGCACCTTTTCCCCTGTTTCGCCATCCGGAATTCCCGGTATTTCAAAGTGCATTTCGAGTATTTTGCCGCCCTTTGTAAAACATATATGACAGGCTGTTTCTATTTTCTCTTCATACCCGTTATCTTTTATGTTTTTTTGGCACTTTTTCAAATCTTCATTTTTTACAAGAAAATCGACGTCACCCAGACACCTTAGTTCCGGTTTAGGATAATAAGCCGCAGCGGCAAGACCTTTTAAAATTACATAATCGGTTTTTTGCCCCAACATCTCTACCAATTCGTTCTGTGAGCTCTGTACTTTGGAATTATCCGATAAGGTTTTTAGTATATGCCTATACCATTTTGCAAAAATTTCTTTAGGAATATTCTCTTTATATTTTGAGATTGTATCAAATACAAGCGGTGCTACCGCGTGTTGCGAAGAAATCAAGCCGACTGTATCCCAGTCAGCTTGATTGAATAATTCGCTATTTATTTCAATTTGTTTATCCGTGTTAAGCGCCACCGATAAACTTTCAAGTACAATTTGCTCACATAAAGAAAATTTCTGCATAATTCCCCTAAAATTTACGCCATACCATTTTGTTAACTACGCCTGTGTATGACTGAATTATTTTAACCACCTTAGTGGATACATTTTCTTCAACATAATCTGGTACCGGTATACCAAAGTCACCGTTTTTGTGCATTTCGGTCGCGGTTTCAACCGCCTGTTCAAGTGAATTTTCATCAATCCCAGCAAGGATAAATCCCGCCTTATCAAGCGACTCTGGGCGCTCGGTTGATGTGCGGATACATATAGCCGGGAAGGACTTACCAATGCTTGTAAAATAACTGCTCTCTTCGGGCAGCGTACCGCTATCGGAAATTACGGCAAATGCATTCATCTGAAGACAGTTATAATCGTGGAACCCGAGTGGCTCGTGCTGTATTACAAGCGGATTAAGTTTAAAACCGCTTGACTCGATACGCTTCTTAGAACGCGGATGACACGAATAAAGTATCGGCATTCCGTATTTTTCTGCTATTTTGTTTATAGCGCCGAAAAGGGACAGGAAGTTTTTCTCTGTGTCGATATTTTCTTCTCGATGCGCCGACAAAAGTATATACTTACCTTTTTCAAGATTCAGTTTTGTATGAATATTTGACGCCTTTATGCTTTCGATATTAGCGCTAAGCACTTCTGCCATAGGTGAGCCTGTAACATATACTCTTTCTTTCGGCAAACCGCATTCGTGCAGATATTTTCTGGCATGTTCGCTATAAGCCAGATTGACATCAGAAATTATATCTACTATTCTTCGATTGGTTTCTTCGGGTAGACACTCATCCTTACAACGATTTC
This sequence comes from Acutalibacteraceae bacterium, assembly GCA_045592605.1. GTDB lineage: Bacteria > Bacillota > Clostridia > Oscillospirales > Acutalibacteraceae > SIG565. Next base: position 2,209 of record JAZNUZ010000184.1, on the reverse strand, counting down.
CCGCTTCCATATGGAAAATCGGTATGTGTAATCGTTTCGCCGAAATTGCCGACAAGCAAGAATTTGTATCTCCAAGTATAAGCAATGCATCGGGTTTTAAATCATTCATAAGTTTATATGATTTTGCAATGATATTACCGACAGTCTCGCCTAAATCACTACCGACTGCATCAAGATAATAGTCGGGTTCGCGAAGTCCTAAATCCTGAAAGAAAACCTGATTTAAGGAATAATCATAGTTTTGTCCGGTATGTACTAAAATCTGGTCGAAGTACTTATCGCACTTTTTTATAACTTCGGACAATCTGATAATCTCGGGGCGTGTACCCACGATGGTCATAAGTTTTAATTTGCCCATTTTATCACCTAAACCTTTTCAAAGAATGTATCGGGATGCTCTGAGTCAAACAACTCGTTAGCCCACATAACCGTTACCAAATCTTCGGTATCACTTAAGTTAATTATGTTATGGGTATAGCCGGGCAACATATGTACCGCCTGTATATTTTCACCCGAAACATAAAATTCAAGTGTTTCTTCACTGCCGATTTTTCTTTGTTGTATTAGACCCTTTCCCGATACCACAATGAAAAATTCCCATTTTGCATTATGCCAATGCTGACCTTTTGTAATGCCTGGTTTTGAAATATTAACCGAAAACTGTCCGCATTTCTCGGTTCTGAGAAGTTCGGTAAAACTACCGCGCTCATCTACATTCATCTTGAGCGGAAAGCACACCTTTTCTTCAGGAAGATACGAAAGATATGTCGAATAAAGTTTCTTTTCGAAACTACCAAAAGGTATTTCGGGCATAACCAGATTTTTGGGTTGAGAAGCAAATTGATAAAGCAAATCGACAATCTCACCCAAGGTCACCTTATGCTCTATCGGAACCCGACAAAATTCTCCATCAACAGTGGGGTGTCCCGATAACGCCGCTAACATCTCATTTACCAGGTCATCAATGAACACGAGTGTGAGTAACGTTTCACGGTTATTAACGGTAATCGGCAAATCGTTTGCAATATTATTGCAAAATGTTGCAACAGCGCTATTGTAGTTGGGTCTGCACCACTTACCAAATAGATTAGGAAAACGATAAACAAGTACCTTAGCACCCGTTTCTTTGCCGTAACCGAATAATAAATCCTCCCCTGCTTTTTTGCTCCTACCGTAATCATTATCAAGAGCTGCCTGAGTAGAAGAACTAAGCATTACAGGACAGATATTGTTATACTTTTTAAGTGTTTCCAACAATTCGGCGGCAAAGCAGAAGTTGCCAGACATAAACTCTTGTGTATTTTGTGGGCGGTTAACACCCGCAAGATTAAAGACAAAGTCTGCATTTTGACAATAGGTTTCCAAATCTTGTTTTCTGGAATCTATATCATAAAGATATATTTCTTCAATACCCAACTCAGGGTGTGTCCTATCCTTGCCATCGGCTATGTTTTTTAGTGCCGCCGCCAAGTTTTTGCCAACAAAACCTGAAGCACCTGTAATTAGTATCTTCATTCTATTTTTCCACCGCCGCTAATTCATCGCGAATATACTGAAGGGATAAAAGTTTTTCTTTTACCTGTTCGACATTCAAAAGCTCGGTATTATTTGAGTTGAATTCGGATAACGGATTACGCTTTATATCACCGTCTTTGAAATACTTATCGTAATTAAGTCCGCGGTTATCCGATGGAACGCGGTAAAATTCGCCCATATCAATAGCGTTAGCACATTCTTCATTAGTGAGTAATGTCTCATAAAGTTTTTCGCCGTGGCGGATACCTATAACCTTTATTTCGGTTTCAGGGTTAAACAATTCTGTAACGGCTTTTGCCAGAGTTTCGATGGTACAAGCGGGGGCTTTTTGCACAAGTATATCCCCGTTCACACCGTTTTCAAAGGCAAATAACACAAGGTCTACCGCTTCATCAAGGCTCATTATGAATCTTGTCATTTTAGGCTCTGTGATTGTAATTGGGTTACCCGCCTTAATCTGCTCAATCCAAAGCGGAATAACGCTACCGCGTGAGCACATTACGTTACCGTAACGGGTACAGCAAATTTTTGTAGTATCGGTGTTTCTGGATTTTGCAACAGCTACTCTTTCTTCGAGTGCCTTGGTTATTCCCATTGCATTTACAGGATAAGCCGCTTTATCGGTTGATAGGCATATAACAGACTTTACGCCTTCATCGATAGCGGCAGTAAG
>JAZNUZ010000183.1:0-1596 GCA_045592605.1 Acutalibacteraceae bacterium | reverse complement strand
CGATTAAATTAGTGTTGCAAAAAAGCGAAAATTGTGATATATATATTATGTAATATTTTTATTTTATAAAGAGAGAAAAAGTATGAAAAAATTTTTAAAAAATCTTATCTCGGTTTTACTTGCATTAACAATGATTTTAAGCCTTACTGCCTGTACAAAAAATGATGGTAACTCCTCAAACGATGCGAGTTGGCAGGAAGTTGAAAAAGTAGAAAAACCGACCTACACTTCGGGGACTATGTCACTTGAAGATTTTGAAAATCAATATCGTCCTTATACAGATTGGCGTATTTATGAAATCCGTACAACAAAGAGCGATGTTAGGCCGACCGAAGGCGGCACCGCTTACTACGTGTCAAATAAGGGTAAACCCGAAAATGATGGTTTAACACCTGAAACACCGGTTTCAACTTATGCAGATGTTCGTAAAAACGGCTTAGTGCCGGGCGATGTAATATACTTTGAGCGCGGAAGCATCTGGCGTACAGTAATTGAAGTTACAACACCGGGAATTACTCTGAGCGCATACGGTGAAGGCAAAGCGCCGCAGTTTTACGGTTCTCCCGAAAACTCGGCACAGAAAGGCTTCTGGATAGAAACCGATACTAAAAATGTATATGAATATAAAGATCGTTTGCCTGATGTGGATGTGGGCTCAATAGTTTTTGATGATACAGAATGCACCTATAAGTCTTGCTATTCGTCTCAAGACCAGTCAGACAGTAAATCTAAAAAATATGTAAATTCATATAAGAATTTAAAAGAAGATTTACAGATGTATCACGACACCAAGACCAAGAAGTTATATCTTTTTAGTTCTGAAGGCAACCCTGCAGACCGTTATGATTCGATTGAGTTGATATATAAAACTGCAATGTATATAAAAGCCGATAATGTAACCATCGACGGACTTTGTATGAAATATGCCTGTTTTGGTATAAGTAGTTTTAGTTCAGCAGGTCAAGTTAAGGGACTTACAGTCCGCAACTGCGAATTCGGTTGGATTGGTGGTAATATATCGAATCCTACTTCTTCAAACAGTCGTTTTGGTAACGGTATTGAAATTTGGGGCGGCGCAACCGATTTTACTGTGGAAAACAATTATTTCTGGCAGGTTTACGATGCAGGGGTTACCTTCCAGTATAGAGGTTCTGTTTTTAGCGATGTTAAAAACGTAAAATTTAATAATAATGTATTTGATTATTGTAACTACTCGATAGAATATTTCTTCACCGATAACGGCGGCAAGATTTATGATTTTGAAATAAAGGATAATCTTTGTTGGTACGCCGGAGAAGGCCTTTGCAATCAGAGACCGGATCGCGCCGAAGTTTCACATATAAGGTCGGGATGGGCAACCCAGGCAAACGCTATTAAGGTTGAGAACAATCTTTTTGCTTTTTCACTTAAAAGTCTCGCCCGTACGCTTGACTATGCGGATATTGGCGGTGCATATAACAATAACGCATTTGTACAATTTGAGAAAAGGGAACTTTCCGCTAATGGCAACGATAGCAAGGTTTTCAAAATGGATGACAATGCTAAAACAAATATTGAAACAAAATTGGGCGACAAAAACGCTGCAATTATTAAAAT
>JAZNUZ010000182.1:0-1746 GCA_045592605.1 Acutalibacteraceae bacterium | reverse complement strand
GCGGAAAGACCACCATTTTAAGAATTCCCAATTCAAAGGATACAAACCTTTGGCACTTATCTCACGAAGGTATGGACCTTGAAGATACAGGTAATGAGCCGATGTACGAAAAGCCAGGTTTTCTTGAAATGGGCGTTTCGCCTTTAGCCGCTCCCGACAAGCCGACCTATGTTGAACTCGAATTCGAAAAGGGTGTTCCGGTTTCTCTTGATGGCGAAAAGATGAGCGCCAAGGAAATTATTTTAAAATTGAATGAAATCGGTGGCGCAAACGGTATCGGTATTATTGATATTGTTGAAAACCGTCTTGTTGGTATGAAGTGTCGCGGTGTTTACGAAACTCCCGGCGGTACAATTCTTTACAAGGCTCACAATGTTCTTGAAACATTGTGTCTTGATAAAATGACAATGCACGAAAAACAGAGACTGTCAATCACCTTTGCAGAACTCGTATACAACGGTCAGTGGTTTACTCCGCTTCGTGAAGCACTTTCTGCATTTGTTGATAAAACTCAGGAGAGAGTTACAGGTAAGGTTAAACTTAAACTTTACAAGGGCAATATGATTAACGCGGGTGTATGGAGTCCGTACTCGCTTTACAGTGAAGAAATAGCTACATTTGGTGAAAGCGATTACGACCAGAAAGATTCCGCAGGTTTCATCAACCTTTACGGTTTACCGATAAAGGTTCAGGCTATCGTTGACGGTAAATAATATAATAATCTGTCCTGTATGGATTATCCGTACAGGACTATTACTAATTTTTAAGGTATGGTGTAATTATGGCTAAATTATGGGCAGGAAGAACAGATGGTGTTACAAATAAGATTGCTGATGACTTTAATTCTTCCATTCATTTTGACTATAAGCTCTATAAACAGGACATTGAAGGCAGTATGGCTCACGCGGCTATGCTTGCTTCGTGCGGCATTATAACAGACAATGATGCCGATGTTCTGATAAACGGACTACATGGGATTTTAGATGACCTGAATTCAGGAAATCTTCAGTTTGATATGGACTGTGAAGATATACATATGTTCATCGAGCAGGAGTTAACTGCGCGTATTGGTGATATTGGCAAAAAACTCCACACCGCAAGAAGCCGTAATGACCAGGTTGCATTGGACCTTAGAATGAATTTGCGCGATGAAATTGATGAAATTTCGCAAACAACAAAAAATTTGATAAGTGCACTGACCGACAAGGCAGAAGAAAATGTAAAAACAATTATGCCCGGTTATACACACCTGCAACGTGCGCAACCTATTTCTTTTGGTCATCATTTATTAGCTTACTGTATGATGCTACTCAGAGATGTTGACCGACTTGCCGATACAAGAAAAAGGACAAATGTCTGTCCTATAGGCAGTTGTGCTTTGGCGGGTACTACATACAATACCGACCGCGAATTTGAAGCAAAAAAATTAAAGTTTGATTCAATTTGTCAAAACAGTATGGATGGGGTGTCGGATAGAGATTTTGCTGTAGAACTTATGGCTGATATTTCACTTATTATGATGCATTTATCCCGATTGTCAGAAGAACTGATTTTGTGGACAAGTTGGGAATTCAAATTTGTAGAATTGTCCGATGATTTTACAACTGGCTCATCGATTATGCCGCAGAAAAAGAATTCGGATATGGCGGAACTGATTCGCGGTAAGACGGGTAAGATATACGGCGATTTGTTGTCGTTACTTACCGTTCTAAAAGGATTACCCTTAGCCTACAACAAGGATATGCA
>JAZNUZ010000181.1:0-2257 GCA_045592605.1 Acutalibacteraceae bacterium | reverse complement strand
CATTTTAACGCGTTTTTCATCAATATCGCAGATTGCAACGATTTCAACTTCCGGTACTTCTTTGTATGAATGCAAGTGTGTTTCAGAAATGTTACCTGCACCTACAATACCGATTCTTACCTTTTTACCGGTGTATTCACCAGTTAAATTGTATTCAGGGGTAGCAATTGGGTTATTATCAGCCATTTTATTCTTCCTCCAGTTTCTTCAAAAAATTATAAGCAGTTTGTATATCCGCAATCGGGTCAGGTCCAACTTCGCGTTCAATGGTCAAAAAACCTTTATAGCCGATATCATCAAGCGCCTGTAAATATTCCTTGTAAGGAACACCGCCTGTACCGAGAGCAACTTCTTCGCAACATCCTTCGGTAGTATAATCGGCAGGAATATCGCGAACGACAGCATATGTGTATTCCGGAACACAAGGTTTGTAGTAAACGCCGTCTTTTGCATGTGTATGAACAATATAATCTTTCAATGTATGTACTGCTTTTACTACATTTTCATTTTTAATCATTACAAGGTTTGCAGGGTCAAAATTGACGCTTACACCCTTAGAGCCCAATGAATCCAAAAAGCCCTTTAATACATCGGCCGATTCAGGACCTGTTTCAACTGCAAAGAAACCATTATTTGCATTTGCGTATTCAGCAATTTTAAAACAAGCTTCTTGCATAATCTTGTAACGGGGATGATTAACATCATCCGGAACAACACCGATGTGTGTAGTAACAATATTGGTGCCGAGTTCAAGAGCCATATCTAATGTTCTCTTGGAACGCTCAACCAATTCATCATTGAGTTCGGTATAACCAAAACCGTGGCCAAAGTCACCGCAGATAGCCGAGAAAACAAGACCCCTGTCGGTTAATTTCTTAAGAAGTTCTTTGCGGGAAGCGGTTGAAAGCTTTTCGGCACAGAAATCATCTATAGCGTACATCTGAATACCTTTAGCGCCCATTTTTGCCGCAATATCAAGCGACTCATCAACGGGTTTGCGGAAAGATTCCAACATGACACCGATTGGAAACTTATACATAATTTTTTCTCCTTTAATGTTTTTTGTTTACCACGGAATCTCTTCAAATTCCTGTTCAAGAATCTTTTTATACTGACGAAGATTATCAAGTCCGGCCTGAATGCCATAGAGACAATCTTCAAGTCCTTCATATTCAATACTTACGTAACCTCTGTATCCTACTTTGTAAAGGTTCTTTAAGCAGTGATAAGCGTTAATATCACCGTGGCCAAAAATTGTACCACGCACATAGTTACCGCCTTTTGTACGGTGCCAACCCTTACCGGGGTTTACACAGTTACCGTCTCTAATTAAAACATCCTTAGCATGTGCAAAAAATGTATAGGGTGCTACTGTAGATGTTGCCATTACATTGTCATCATCAACTGCTACAAAGTTACCAAAATCACAAAGCACACCAAAGTTAGGATGGTTAACCTTGTTTACGAGTAATTCAAGGCTTTCACCCGACTGCAAAAGCTGACCGTGGTTTTCAACCATTGTCTTGATACCTTTTGTTGCTGCATATTCGGTGATTTCACGACAAGCATCAGCAATTCGGTCAATTTCATTATAAAGACCGCGCTGATTTCTCGGGTTATCTTGGGAATAGATGTTACCCGCATCATGACGTACACCTTCCACACCGAGAATGGCCGCGATATCTATCTTCTTCTTAATACGCTCTACTTCGGGTCCGATTTCCTTGTTAAGTAAGTCGGCACTGATTGTGTAGTTACAGATTGGCAGTTCCAATCTATCACACTCAGCCTTAACTTCGTAAGCAAACTCTTCTTCGGTTTTGCCTTCGGGAACTATCAAGTCGATAAGTTCGATAGCGTCAAAGCCCATTTCCTTAGTTTTGGCAAATATTTCCATATAGGTCATTTTGCCACTTCTGTACTCTTGCCAGAAACTATAGTTGCTTGTTGCAAATTTCATAACTATCCCTCCAGATAATTTTTTCACTTTCATTATACAAAAAACCGCAATATTTTTCAAGAAAAAAATTGCGATTTTCTTGCAAGATTTTGCTTTATATTCCGAGTAGTGCAAGTATTTGCTCTTTGGTTTTGTAACCCAAAGAAGTATCGGTAATTTGGCCGTCTTTAAAGACCATCAAAGTGGGTATGCTTGTTATATTAAACATATTGGCAAGTTCAGGTTCTTCATCCACGTTTATCTTGCCCACTTTTAATATATCTTCGTACTCTTCAGCTACCTGTTCAACTACTGGGG
>JAZNUZ010000180.1:0-2396 GCA_045592605.1 Acutalibacteraceae bacterium | reverse complement strand
TTTGCTAATATAAAAACCGCTTTGATTAACCATGCGGGTCGTGACTTTTTTGCGAGTCGCGGTGAATTTTTGAGCGCTAAAGTATTGGCTAAATACCTGGAGTATCCTTTTATTGATGCGGGTTCATGTATTTTCTTTAATGATAACGGTACTCTTAATTCCGAGAAAACCAACGAAGCTATCGCTCGTATTTTATCCCGTTATGATTATGCTGTTTTACCAGGCTTTTACGGCTCTATGCCTAACGGTACAATAAAGACATTTTCACGCGGCGGTTCTGATATTACCGGTTCTTTGGTTGCACGTGCAGTTAATGCAGATTTATACGAAAACTGGACAGATGTTTCCGGTCTTTTAATGGTTGACCCACGAATTGTTGAAAATCCGAAAAAGGTAACCGAAATAACCTATAGGGAATTAAGAGAACTTTCTTATATGGGCGCTACCGTTTTACACGAAGATGCTATTTTCCCGGTAAGAATTGCTAATATCCCGATAAATATCCGTAATACCAATGCACCTGAAGACAGTGGCACTATGATTGTTTCAAAAGCGGTGACTGATTCGACCGAATACACTATTACGGGTATTGCAGGTATGAAAGGATTTACCGCAATTTATATTGAGAAAGATATGATGAATTCAGAAGTAGGGTTTACCCGCCGTGTATTAGAAACACTGGAAGAGCATAACATTTGCTTCGAACATCTTCCGTCTGGTATAGACACAATGTCAATCGTTTTACGTTCTGCTGATATCAAGGATTTCAAGGGTAATATCACTGCGGATATCGTTAAGCGCGTTAATCCCGATTCTATTACATTGCTTGAAAACCTTGCTTTAATAGCGGTTGTTGGTCGCGGTATGATTAATGCGGCCGGAACTGCAGCAAAAATATTTAAGGCACTTGCAGATGCTAATATCAACATCCGCATGATTGACCAAGGTTCAAGTGAGCTTAACATAATTATCGGCGTTGCCGAGAAGGACTATAAAAACGCTATTAAGGCTATCTATGATAAGTTTGTGGGCGGAGAAAATGCATAATGATTTGTGAAAATATTTCGGTTAATTCTGCTGGACATATTAATTTTGCCGGTCAGGATGTGACTTTACTGGCCGAAAAATACGGTACACCGCTATACCTTTTGGATGAAAACCGTATACGATATAATTGCCGTGTTTATATGGACGCTATGCGTAAGAATTTTGGAGATAATTTTTCCGTTCTGTACGCCAGTAAAGCCAATTCTTTTAAAAAAATATATAATATTATTGATGAAGAAGGTTTGTGTGCAGACGTTGTTTCTTCCGGTGAAATTTATACTGCTTTGAGGGCGGGTTTTCCTCTATCAAAGGCATATTTCCACTGCAACAATAAAACCGATGAAGATATTGAATTTGCCATTTCTAATGGTATAGGATATTTTGTTGTTGACTGTAAAGAAGAACTCGATGTAATTAACGCAATCGCTTCGAAAAAAAGTGTTAAACAAAACATACTTCTAAGACTCACACCTGGTATCGATACGCACACCTATGATGCAGTAAACACCGGAAAAGTTGATTCTAAGTTCGGCACCGCTATTGAGACTGGTCAGGCGGATTTAATCGTTGAATATGCCTTATCGTTAGAAAATATTAATCTCTGTGGTTTCCATTGTCATATAGGTTCGATGGTATTTGACTCTGACACATTTATTCGTGGCGCAGAAATAATGCTTTCATTTATCAAGAGCATTAAAGACAAGTACGGATATGTCGCCGAGCAATTCGACCTTGGCGGTGGTTACGGTGTCAGATATGTTGAATCTGACCCACCAATCGACATCGAAGAAAACATTAATGAAGTAGCTTTATTTTTAAAGAATGAAGTTAAAAAATTAGAATTGCCGCTTCCTAAAATTCTTATGGAACCGGGTCGAAGTATTGTTGCTGATGCAGGTATGACTGTTTATACTGTCGGAAGTATTAAAGAAATACCTGGTTATAAAAACTATATTTCTGTAGATGGCGGTATGAGTGACAACCCAAGATACGCTCTATACGAGTCGGAATATACAGTTTTACACGCAAATAAAGCCAATAATAATTATGATTTTAAATGTGATTTAGTTGGTCGTTGTTGTGAAAGTGGGGACATTATCCAAAAAGATATTTTACTTCCCAAGTCACAACGCGGAGATTTAATTGCCGTATGCACAACCGGTGCATATAATTTCTCAATGGCTATGAATTATAATCGCATTGCACGTCCGCCGATAGTTATGTTAAAAGACAATGAGAATTATATTGCGGTTAAGCGCCAGACACTTGATGATATTATATCGGGCGATATTTAAAACAATAGTAATAAAAAAAATCCTTCGTACATATTCTGTAACAAACGGAATATT
>JAZNUZ010000179.1:0-3092 GCA_045592605.1 Acutalibacteraceae bacterium | reverse complement strand
AGTGAAGCCCTAAGGCGCCAAATAGGTGTTGTTTTACAGGAGACATATCTGTTTTCGGGTACGGTGTTCCAGAATATTGCTTATGCTAAACCTGATGCGACAAGAGAAGAAGTTATCGCCGTGTCAAAACTTGCAGGTTGTCATGAATTTATTAAGAAAATGCCCGATGGATATAATACCAAAATAGGCGAAAAGGGATTGGGACTTTCAGGCGGTGAACGCCAACGCGTAGCAATCGCACGTGCACTCTTGCATGATCCGAAAATACTTATCTTGGATGAAGCTACAGCTTCCCTTGATACCGAGACTGAAAAACAAATTCAGGATGCATTGGCACGACTGACAAAACAGCGTACAACAATAGCTATTGCGCATAGACTGTCCACTCTTCGCAATGCAACGAGATTGGTAGTTCTCGATAAGGGAACGGTTGCAGAAACAGGAACTCACGATGAGTTGGTGGCAAAACAGGGCATATATTACTCTCTTGTTATGGCGCAAAGACAAATGTCAAATATTGAAATTGATTAAACATAAAAAGCGGTGGATACACCGCTTTTTGTATTTTAGGTGTTTTTTTGTCAACAATATTTTTGGTGAAAATATGAAACTTAAAAATATCAATTTAAAAACAATCTTTAGCGGCATTTGTATTGGAGTAATAAACGGATTGCTTGGCGCGGGTGGCGGAATGATAGCGGTACCACTACTGAAAAATTTAGGTTTTTCCCAGAGCAAAGCACAGGCAAATGCAGTGGCGGTAATATTGCCGATATCGGTAATCAGCGCGGCAATATATTTGTTACGCGGCAATGTAACCGTTGCAGACAGTATACCGTTTATACCGGGTGGGGTAATAGGGGCTGTATTAGGTACATTTGCTTTGAGCCGTATACCCCAGAAAATGCTTAAAAAAATTTTTGCAGCTTTTATGATTTTTGCAGGCGTACGCCTGTTTTTACGATGAATATTATCGCCCTTTTAGCAGGGCTTTTATCGGGACTTATTGCATCTATGGGAATGGGCGGCGGCGCGGTGCTCTTAATATACCTTACCGCTTTTAAAAATACAGAACAATTACTCGCTCAGGGAATAAATTTGTTGTTTTTCATACCAATAGGTCTGCTCTCTGTAATTATTTATACAAAAAAGCGACAAATCGAGTGGAAAAAGACAATCCCGGTAGCCTTGTTCGGTATTTTAGGCAGTCTGTTCGGTTTTTGGTTGACCACCGTTTTTAAGTCTGTTTTTCTTTCAAAAATTTTTGCGGTATTTTTAATTGTACTCGGACTCATTGAAATATTTAAAAAGGATAAAAATACCCCTTGAAAAAGGGCGGATACTTTGATATACTAAAAAAAGAATAAATGTTCGGGAGGTTTTTGTATGTCAAGACCGACTCTAAAGGAAAAACAATTAAAGGTATATAATTATCTTGTTAAAAAAATTTCGGCAGGGCTTCCGCCGACTGTCAGAGAGATTTGTAATGCTACGGGTATAAAGTCAACTTCAACCGTGCACGAAATATTGAATGTGTTGGAAGAAAGCGGCTATATTTATAGAGATGCCAAGTATTCACGCGCTATCAGAATAGAAGGCGCATCAGATTCAGTACAGGTCCCGGTTATCGGTCGCGTAACGGCGGGACAACCTATTTTAGCGGTTGAAGAAATCGAAGACTATATTCCGTATCCCACAAAGGATGCCGAAGGGCTTTTTGCGCTTCGCGTTCAGGGTTACAGTATGAAAAATATCGGTATTATGGATGGTGACATAGTTGTTGCCGATAAAGATGCATATGTAAAAGAAGGAAATATAATTATCGGTATGGATGGCGATGAAGCTACCGTAAAACGCTTGGCAAAGGATAAAAACGGCAGGGTGGTTTTTATGCCTGAAAATGAGGATTTCGACCCGATTTATCCCGAAAATCCATCGGTGCTCGGTAAAGTTATCGGAAGTTACCGAAAGTATTAGGAGTTAATATGAAAAAATACGTTGAAATATTTACCGATGGCGCGTGTTCAGGTAATCCCGGCCCTGGCGGATGGGGTGCTATTTTGCGTTATGGGGAAAAGGAAAAAGAACTTTGCGGCGGCGAAAAGGAAACCACAAATAACCGTATGGAATTAACTGCAGCTATAATGGGACTCAAGGCCCTGAAAGAACCTTGTATGGTGCGATTGGTTACCGACTCTAAGTATGTTTCAGATGGTATAACAAAGGGTTGGGCAGAGAGTTGGAAAAAGAACGGTTGGCGAAAAGCCGATAAAAAACCTGCGCTTAATACAGATTTGTGGGAAGAACTGTTAGAACTCTTAAAAATGCACGAAGTTCGCATTGAATGGGTTAAAGGACACGCAGGTCACGCCGAAAATGAGCGCTGTGACATTTTAGCAGTAAATTTTTATAAAAATTTTTAAAGTTACTATTGAAAAGTATACCGAAATGGTATAAAATAATCGTTGGTAAAAATTTAATGTCGGGGAATGTATAATGGAAAGATTTATTTATGCTGACAATGCGGCTACAACACGCCTTAGTGAAAAAGCTTTAAATGGTATGTTGCCGTATTTAAAGGAAGAATATGCAAACGCTTCAAGTCTTTATAATTTTGGTGCCAAATCAAAGATGGCTATAGAAACCGCAAGACAAAAGGTTGCCGAAATAATAGGGGCGAGAAGCGGGGAAATATATTTTACCGCAGGTGGCAGTGAAGCGGATAACTGGGCTATAAAGGGATATGCCCACGCAATGCTTAAAAAGGGTAAAAACCATATAATTTCGACAAAGTTCGAGCATCACGCGGTGCTTCACACACTTGATGCGCTTAAAAAGGAAGGTTTTGAAGTTACACTACTTGATGTTCATTCAGATGGTTTGGTACGTGTCGAAGAGCTAAAAAACGCGGTTAAGGAAACTACGGGGCTCGTTACAATAATGTATGCCAATAACGAAATCGGCACTATACAACCTATAGCTGAAATAGGTGCTTTCTGTAGGGATAACGGAATAGTCTTCCATACAGATGCCGTTCAGGCGGTAGGAAACGTTCCGATTGATGTAAAAGAACAGTGCATTGATATGCTTTC
>JAZNUZ010000178.1:0-3611 GCA_045592605.1 Acutalibacteraceae bacterium | reverse complement strand
GATGATATTTGCACTATACCTGTCAGTGAAGTTTTTGAAGTTAATGACGGTTGTCCTATTTGCCGAATGAAAAAGACTGTCGAAGACCATATTGTTGATTATATAATGGGTGCGGCAATGATGGAACCCGATGTAAGAATAGAGACTAATAAGGTTGGTTTTTGTACAGAACACTATGATAAAATGCTCAATCATCGCGGTCGACTGGCTTTAGCGCTTATGCTTCAGACACATATGGATAGTGTTAAGAAAGATGTTTTTTCGGGCGGACTGTTTTCAAATGCTGCAAGTAAGGCTAAACGCGCCCATCAGATATCCGACAGTTGCTTTATTTGCCAGAAAATTAACTGGGGTATGGAAAGAATGATTGAAACCATATACCGCTGTTATGAAACCGAAAAGGATTTCAGGGATTTATTTAACTTTCAAGAGCAGTTTTGTATGCCGCATTTTGAAATGCTGGTAGCGTGTAGCTATAAAAAAATGAAGCGATATGGCGATGAGTTTTTAAAGAACATAACAAGAATTACAGAAAACAGCATTTCGAAAATCACACATGACCTTGGTAACTATTGTAAAATGTACAACTATCACACCGACGCCGATGGTTGTGATTGGGAAAATTCCAAAGATTCTGTGGAAAGAAGTATAGCATTTTTAACAGGAAAAAGTGAAAAATAACTTTACATAACTCGAAATTTGTCGAATTGTTAATAATTGTTTGCCCATTTAAAGCGGTTTTTTCCACTTTTCCACCGAGTTTTCAACAATTTTATGTTAACCTGAATAAAAAGTTTCTATTTGTCAACACTTTTAGTATCAATCTAATAGGTGGTGTTTCAATGGTTAGGGGTATTAATCGTACCGTAATTGAAATTAATGACACAGGCAGTAATTTTTTTGAAAAGGTTATCTTTTTTGTAACACCTGAGTATGGAAATATCGGCACACGTAAGCTTAAGGCAGAAGCAGACAGAATAATAGGGGAATATTATCCCGATTTAAAAAACGCGGCAAATATTCGTGATATTTACCGTAAAAGAAGACTGACCAGACTTATATGTATCGGGGCAGGTGTTATTATTCTTTTGGGTATCGCAGTATTGGTGGTTTTTAAATAATTTGTAAATTATAGCAGGTATTTTTATAAATACTTGCTTTTTTATTTTTTATATAATATAATTTTATGGAAGGTGGGGTCTTTATGAGAGCTAATATTAAAATTGCCGCTTCAAACAGTATAAGATATTATATTTCTGCAATTATCACTTTTTTTGTATATTTATCCTTGACCGTTGTTGCAACCGGTGCTTTTACTTCGGTTGTGGGCTACACCGCATATTCCGAAGAAAACAACGAAGTTCTTTATCATTATTACTATAGTGATGGTGAAGATGTACGGCGTACGGAATTAGAAGCAGAAGGTATTAAGATTTCTACTGTTCCGTTAAGGTCGGAAGTAAACGGCGGCGGTAAAATATTTACCGACGTTACAGGTCAGGTTATAGGCGGACTTGTAACAATCGCTTTTATTTACAGTTCACTTTATAAATTGGGTGACTCGGATGCAAACCTTGTAAACTTTAATCATATAGCACCCGATAAAATACGTGGATTAAAAATCGGATTCTTAATGGTGATTCCGAGTTTTGTGGCATGGCTTGTAGCTGTTATTGCGAAATTAGGTGTTATTAGCGGTTCTTGGTACTCGCTTTTCCGTTTTATGAGTTATCAGACTTTTACACTTATAAATGCAATATTCGGTCAAAAGACAAGCACCACAGACAACATTTCTTGGGTACAGTTATTACTTGGATTGACAGTGTTAGTTTTCCCGCCGATTATATCATATATTTCTTATAATCTTGGATTCAAGCGAATTAAACTTTTTGAAAAATTTATTTATAAAAGGGAATTGAAAAAATAATGGCAGGTTTTTTTGGGTTATTTAATTATGAAAAGGAAGGCCCTGGTGTTGACAAAAACGCACCCGAAAAAGTCGGTATTATCCGCTTTTTCGAATTATATGTTAAAAACTTTTGGAAGTTGGCAATAAATTCCGTTTGGTATTGGTTGCTTACTTTATTGGTGATACCATCCGGATTTGCGGCAGCAGGTATGACAAACATTACGCGAAATATGGCGGTTGATACACACTCGTTCGGTACAAGCGATTTTTTTGATACAATCAAAAAGAATTGGAAACCGGCATTGGCAGCAGGTCTTATCAATCTCTTTGTAATAGGTTTTTTGAGTTTTGATATCTACTTTTTCTCGGTTTTTTTTCAGAATGAGCTTAAAACCATAGGACTTGTTGTTTGTATATCAATTTTAATATTTTTCCTTATAATGCGGTATTATATCTGGGTAATATTAATTACATTTAAATTGTCGCTCAAAGAGATTTATATAAACAGTTTCAAGCTTACAATTTTAGGCCTTAAAAACAATATTATCATTTTGTTTGGAATGGCATTGATTTACGCGCTTTGCTATGGTCTTGGAATAGTTGGTGTAGGAATAACGCAATTCTTATTTCTACTGATTGTGATATTTGTTTTGCCCGGCTACAGATTTTTACTTATACAGTTTAATGTTTTCGGAAACATTAAAAAATATATGATTGAGCCTTATTATGAAAACCATCCCGATGAAGACATTGAACTTAGACGCCGCCTTGGCGTTTTGAAGGATGAATATTCGGAAGAAGATTTATTGTAAAACAAAAAAGCACCCGATATTTCGGGTGCTTTTTATATATTAAAGGGGTTCATCGGTAATTTTAAAGATAGATACCATCTATCGCCGACAGAGCAGGATATCCTTCATTTACCCCTGCCTTATTATATGCATTTTTATTTAATCGGTGATTTTCTCACAAAGAGAATGCCCAATGTGTCAGGTCCGCAATGTGAAGAAACGGTGCAACCTGCTCTTGTTAGGTGGATTTCGTTGAATGGTAATGTGTTTTTTACCTGTTCGAAAACAGCATTAACAATATCCATATCGCAACCCGCGTGGGTAACGAAAATGCGAGTTTTATCAATGTCAGACGCATCTGCTAAGCGGTCGTTCACATATTCTTTCAAAACATCACCGAATTTACCGCGATATTTTTTACCAACACCCATTTTTCCGCCCTTTACTTCAATACAGGGTTTTAGTTTTAAAAGGTTAGCGCCGAGTGCGGCAACTGCGGAACAACGGCCACCTTTATGCAAGTAGTTGAGCTTATCAATTACAAAAGAAGCATCAACACGGTCAATCATACTATTGATTTCTTCAACAATTTTTTCTGCGCTCTCACCGTTTTGTGCCATTTCTGCAGCCCTTAAAACGAGCAGACCGCTACCTGTCGAAAGATTTCTGGTATCTATTGTGTAGACATCTTCGAATTCTTCTGCAGCTAAACGGCTGTTATTGAATGTAGTTGACATTTCTGAACTGATAGTAAAGTTTACAATCGAAAATCCTTTTTCAATAACGGGAGCGAAGAAATCACTGAAGTCGGTCATATTAATTGCCGAAGTTTTAGGCAGTGTCTGGTTTTTTTCGAAATATTCATATATTTCATCCGGAGTGATATCCTTGCCATCATAGTATAATTTGTC
>JAZNUZ010000177.1:0-6017 GCA_045592605.1 Acutalibacteraceae bacterium | reverse complement strand
TTTAATATTATGTTGCAAATTTTCGATGATGGTCGTCTTACAGATTCCAAAGGCAGAACTGTCGATTTTAAAAATACGGTTATTATTATGACTTCAAATATCGGAGCCAGACTGATAACCGACAAGAAAACTTCGTTCGGCTTCGTAGCAAATGAAAATGCGGCAGAAGATGATTATAATGCAATTAAGAGTTCGGTTACCGAAGAACTTAAAAAGGCTTTCAGACCGGAGTTTTTAAACCGTGTTGATGATATAATCGTATTCCACAAGTTAACAAGCGAAGAAATTGCTCAGATTGCCGATAAAATGTTAGCAAACCTTTCAAAGCGACTTAAGGCTATAGAAATTGATATGGAATTTGACAAATCTGTGGTTGAAACGGTCGCGAAAATCGGTTTCGATGCAGTGTATGGTGCAAGACCGTTAAGACGTGCAATACAGAGTAATATCGAAGACCTAATCAGTGAAAAAATCCTTGATGGCAGTATTAAAAAAGGCGATAGTCTCAGGTGTACTTTCGAAGAAGATAAGTATGTTTTTTCCTGATAAATTTTTAAAAACCCTTTCGAAACGAAAGGGTTTTTCGTTTTTGAGAATTAATTATAAAAAGCCGCCAAATAACTTGACTTTAATAAGACCATATGCTATATTGAAATGGTAAAAAATATTAATTTTTTAAGGGGAAAATCAATATGACACAAATGATAACTTTATCATCACTCGCAAAAATTTATGCCGATTTACCGCTTGATTTATCACACAGAAAATCCAGTGGCAATATGCTTAAAAATGATACATATCATTTCCAGGTTGCATATAAAAGCATAGTTAAAGCGGCAAAGGTGGCAATGGCAGATGACATTGGTCTTGATGATGTTGTGACCGTACTGCCCAGCAAACTTAAATTAAAATTCGAAAGTGATTTGGGCGATGCCGTAAGCATCAGATATGTAGATTACGTACCGTGTGACCGCACTGCAGATATGTCGAATTTTGACTCGTGTGAGCATCCGCATCCCGGTATTTTCCCTGATATTTTAAGACCTGTGCCCGAGAGAATTTGGGGTTATCCTGATATGTGGCGCGGCTTCTGGATTACCATTGACGGTAGCGAAAAAGATTTGCCTGTCGGCAAGCACACAATAAGTGTAACTCTTGAAGATAAAGATGGCGCTGACACCGCTTCTTTTGAGATAGAAGTTCTCGATGCAAAGCTCGATAAACAGACATTACCTGTAACTAACTGGTTGTACTGCGACTGTATCTGCAATTACTATGGTGTAGAATTCGGAAGTGAAGAATTCTGGGCTATTCTTAAAAACTATATTAAAGCGGCAGTTAAAAACGGCGTTAATATGATTTTAACTCCTGTTTTCACACCCGCTCTCAATACCGCAATCGGCGGCGAACGTCTCACAAACCAACTGGTTGATATAACGGTTAAAGATGGCGAGTTCTTCTTTAATTTTGATAATCTTGTAAAATGGATTAACCTTTGTAAAGAATGCGATGTTGCGTATTATGAAATTACACCTTTCTTTACACAGTGGGGTTGTAAGTTTGCGCCGAAGGTTATGGCAACTGTAGATGGTGAATATAAAAAGCTTTACGGTTGGGATACCTGCGGTTACGGTGATGAGTATTTGGCATTTTTGGATAAATTAATGCCGCTTTTGGTTGATAAATTAAAGGAAAACGGTATATTTGACCTTTGCTATTTCCATATTTCCGATGAGCCTACACCCGAAACTATGGAAAACTACATCAAATGCGCCGATAAATTGATGGAATATATTCCTAAAGAAATGTTCTTTGATGCAATGCGCAGTGTTGATATTTACAAGGCCGGTTATGTCCACAACCCAGTTGCCGCACTTAAGGATATTGACCCGTTTATTGAAGAAGGTATTGATACTCTTTGGGGATACTACTGTCAGTGCGAACAGCATACGGCAAACCGCCTTTTAGCACACGCATCATACAGAAATCGTGTATTAGGTTTGCAACTCTTCAAATACGATATTAAGGGCTTTTTACAGTGGGCACTTAACTACTATAATTCACACGACTCGTTAGAGCCTGTTGACCCGTATACCACATCTACAGGTTATGGTTGGGTTCCTGGCGGTGACACATATGTGCTTTATCCAAATGCAGATGGCACCGTTACAGAATCTTTACGTTTCTGTGTATTTGCCGATGCAATACGTGACTTTACTGCACTCAATATGTTGCTTAAAAAATATAGCCGTGAAGAACTTGTTAAAATGCTTGGTTTCGAAAACCTTACATTCCACAACTTCTTAGCGCCATACGAGTTATTGGAAATTCGCGAAAAAATCAATCGTATGTTGTGCGAAAAATAACATTAAAATATATTAAAAAGAGAGTATGCGAAAACATACTCTCTTTTGCTTTAAATACTTGCAACTTTTCATAAAAAATAGTATAATAAATGTATATTTGTTTTTATGCTTTGCCATAATATTTCTGTTGGAGGGATTATTATGGCAGAAAAGGATAAAAACAACTCAGAAAACATTGAAGAAACCGATAGACAAAAGATTATAAAAGAGAGCGGTTCGCTTAAAGTTTCAGGTGGAGGGCACACTATTTATTGTCTGACAATAATAGGTGAAATCGAAGGTCATACCGCTTTGCCCGAACAAAATAAGACCACAAAATACGAACATGTTATTCCGCAACTCGTAGCAATAGAGCAGGATTCTGAAATTGAAGGATTATTGATTATTCTCAATACTGTAGGCGGAGATGTCGAGGCGGGTCTTGCTATTGCAGAACTGATTTCCGGGATGAAGAAACCCACAGTTTCATTGGTGCTCGGCGGCGGTCATTCAATAGGTGTGCCACTCGCGGTATCCGCAAAACATTCCTTCATTGTACCATCGGCAACCATGACAATTCACCCGGTACGTATGAATGGTCTTGTGGTAGGCGTTCCGCAGATGATGAATCATTTTGAGCGTATGCAGGATAGAATTACGGGCTTTGTAACCGCAAATTCCCGCATATCCGCCGAAAGATTTGAAACGCTTATGATGAATGTCGGGGAGCTTGTTACCGATGTCGGTTCTGTGCTCAACGGAGAAGCGGCGGTAAAAGAAGGCTTAATAGATAGCCTTGGTAACCTTTCTGATGTTATTGAGTTTTTGTATAAAGAAATAGAAAGTAAGGACTAAATGTCCTTATTTTCTAAAGATAGATTTAGTTAAGTTTTGGGGAGTGTGTTTATAATGGCTCAAAGGAAAAGGCGCAGAAGTTCTGCGACAAGACAGCAAAAAGCGGCGGTAAACAATGCGAAAAGACAGGTTATGTCTATTATTTTATTTACGGCGGCAGTTTTCTTTATGTGTATTGTTTTAATCCCGGGAGAAAATGTCTGGAATGCTTTACATAAATTTTTCTTTGGCGTATTTGGTGTGACATCGTTTATATATCCGGTTATACTCGGCGTAACGGCCGTGTTTTTTGCTATGGATAAATGCTATGGCACGGTCACCGCAAAGATTATTGAAGCGAGTATACTTTCTGTATTTATAAGCGCCGCCGTTGATATTTTTATTGAGCCGAGCTCAGTACCTTTTGCTGAATACATACAGTCTGCATACAGTAGTGGAATAGCGCTCAAAAGCGGCGGCTTTATAGGCGCTGTCTTTGGAAGACCGCTTGTAAATCTTTTCGGTGGCACAGGAGCTGCGATAACCATTATCCTTTTAATGTTTGTTTTGCTTATGCTCATTACCGGTACTACTTTAATCACATTCTTTAAAACACTTGCAAAACCTGTCAAGAAAATTGAGCAACACGCGGAAGACACCTTTGCTAAAATGGCTGACCGCGTAGTAACAGATACTGAAAGACCGCAAAAAGCAAAAAGAAGTTCTGTAGATATTTCGGTTGATGATATACCGAAAGAGCGCCGTGTAGACACCGAAGGACTGAATGATAAACAGAAAAAGGTAATAGAAACATACAATTCAATAACTCCGCAGGGAGAAGTTACAGATAGCGGTGAAGAAACGGTAGCAGAAGAAAAACCTGTACGAGTAAAATTTGACCCTGAAGAAGAAAAGAGAATAACCGAGGAAATTGAAAGAGCTCAGAAAGAATCGGCTATGATTTTAACAGAAGATGATGGCTATAAATTCCCACCGATTTCACTTCTTCGCGCACCGCTGTTTGAAGATGCAGCTGCCGCAGGTACCGATTTGGACTCTACTGCTGCGCATCTTGTTGACACTCTCAGAAGCTTCGGTGTGGAAACAAGGATAGTAGATATCAGTCGTGGGCCGACAGTAACCCGTTATGAATTGCAACCGTGTGCGGGTGTTAAAATCAGTAAAATTACAAATCTTGCAGATGATATTGCACTTAATCTCGCCTCTGCGGGTGTAAGAATAGAAGCGCCGATACCCAACAAGGCCGCAGTAGGTATTGAAGTACCGAATAAAAACTGCAACGTTGTCGGTGTCAGAGAAATTATCGAGTCTCCGTTGTTTACAGGCTCTAAGAGTAAATTAACGGTAGCTTTGGGAAGAGATATCGGCGGTAACGCGGTAGTCGCAGACATTGCTAAGATGCCGCACGGCTTGATTGCGGGTGCTACGGGCTCTGGTAAATCAGTTTGTATAAACTCGATTATTATGAGTATCCTTTACAAAGCGTCGCCAGATGAAGTTAAATTGCTTATGATTGACCCGAAGGTTGTCGAACTCGGTATCTATAACGGAATTCCGCACCTTTTGGTACCGGTTGTTACCGACCCGAGAAAAGCCGCAGGCGCACTCGGTTGGGCGGTTACCGAAATGGAAAAAAGATATAAATTATTTGCTGAGAAGGGTGTCAGAGATTTAGCAGGTTATAACCGCTTGTCAGAAAAAGACCCCGAAATAGCCAAAATGCCGCAAATAGTTATCATAGTTGATGAACTTGCAGACCTTATGATGACTGCGCCCAGTGAAGTTGAAGATTCTATCAACCGTATAGCTGCAAAGGCACGTGCGGCAGGTATGCACTTGCTCATAGCAACTCAAAGACCTTCGGTTGATGTAGTTACGGGTGTTATTAAGGCTAATATTCCCACGAGAATTGCTTTTGCCGTTTCAAGTCAGGTTGATAGCCGTACAATTATTGATGGTCAGGGAGCCGAAAAACTGCTCGGTAGGGGAGATATGCTCTTTAAACCGGTAGGTGCTACAAAGCCAAACAGACTGCAAGGTTGTTTTGTCAGTGATGATGAAGTAGAAGCGGTTGTTGAATACATAAAAGGCGACCATAGTGCAGATTATAGTGATGAGATTATGAATGAAATCGAGCGCCAGGCAGCTATGGACAAAAAGCAAAAGATTTCATCTACAGATTTTGAAGAGGAAAGCGATGACCCGATGCTCGAACAGGCAATAGAAACTGTTATCGAGTTAGGACAGGCATCCACTTCGCTTTTGCAAAGAAAATTGAAACTCGGTTATGCCAGAGCAGCCCGACTTGTTGATATTATGGAAGAACGCGGAGTAGTAGGCCGTTATGAAGGTTCTAAACCGCGACAGGTATTAATGTCGCGTGAAGCATGGCTCGAAAAGAAAGCGAGAGAAGATTAGTATTGAAAGATAAAACTTTTAATGCTATCAAGACCGGTATAGTTGTCACAATCTGTGCATTGCTAGTTTTTATAGCAGCTTTGTGGGTTTACGATGACACAGAAAAGGTCAACTATGATGGTAATGATACAGTGACATTTCTTGATGTCGGTCAGGGTGACAGCGCACTTATCCAAAGTGATAATTGTTCTGCTTTGATTGATACGGGTACCGCCAGTAACGGTATGAATGTAGCCAAAAAGTTAAGAAGCGCCGGGGTTAATAAACTTGATGTTTTAATACTTACGCATCCGCACGATGACCATATTGGTTGCGCTCAGTTCTTAATTTCTGAAATACCAGTAGAATATATAGTCTTGTCCGAGATTGTACCGCGCGATGATGAAGATGCCGAGTGTT
>JAZNUZ010000176.1:0-4373 GCA_045592605.1 Acutalibacteraceae bacterium | reverse complement strand
ATTACCGTTGTTACTTTTGGAAGAACGAATAAAAAAAGACGGTATAATCGGTGAAGGGAATGTACTTAAAGTTGATAGTTTTTTAAATCATCAAATGGACATTTCGCTTATAAATGAATTAGCAAAAGAATTCTACCGTTTGTTTAAAGATAGTAACGTAACAAAGGTTCTTACAATTGAAGCTTCGGGTATCGGAATTGCTTGTTTAACTGCTCAGTACTTTAATGTTCCTATGGTTTTCGCCAAAAAATCAAAGACCAAAAATATAGCAGGGGATGTATATACCGCAAAGGTCGAATCGTTTACCCACGGAACCGTTTATGATATTATGGTTTCAAAAAAATTTTTAAACCCAAATGATAGAGTATTAATTGTTGATGATTTTCTTGCAAAAGGACAAGCGTTGTTAGGTCTTACTCAAATTGTAAAAGACTCTGGCGCCGAAATTGTCGGTTGCGGCATCGTAATTGAAAAGGCATTCCAAGATGGCGGCGATATTATAAGAAACAAAGGTATAAGGGTTGAATCTCTTGCCCGAATTAAAGAAATGAGCGTCCAAAACGGCGCGGTTTTTTGTGATTAATCTAGCCAAAGGCTATTTTAATAAAAATTTTTTTAGAGGAGATTTTGAAAATGAAAAGAATTCTCGCACTTGTTCTCGCACTTGTTATGATTGCAGTGTTTGCTGTTGGCTGCGGCGGACAAAAAGAAGATGAAAATGCTGTGCTTTCAATCGAACAGGTTGAAAAAACAACACCTTCTACAATCACTGCTATTCCGAAAGAAGAGTTAAAGGTTGGTTTTATTTTCTTACACGACCAGAACTCTACTTATGACAAGAATTTTATGGATGCTGCAAATGCAGTTGTAGCACAACTTGGCTTATCTTCTGAACAGGTTATTTTTAAAACCAACGTCGATGAAAAAGATGTATGTTATGAAACTGCTAAAGAACTTGTTAATGCTGGTTGTGACATTATTTTTGCTGACTCTTTCGGTCACGAACCCTATTTAATCAAAGCAGCTAAAGAGTTCCCGAATGTTCAGTTCTGTCATGCTACAGGTACCAGAGCTCAGACTGAATTAGTTCCTAACTATCATAATGCGTTCGCTTCTATTTATGAAGGTCGTTACCTTGCTGGTATTGCTGCCGGTATGAAAGTTAAAGAGATGATTGATTCCGGTAAAATTACTGCTGAACAGGCTAAAATCGGTTATGTTGGTGCTTTCCCGTATGCTGAAGTTATTTCGGGATACACTTCTTTCTACCTTGGCGTTAAATCCATTGTTCCTACTGTAAAAATGGAAGTTAAATATACAAACTCTTGGTTTGATATTGCTGCTGAAAACACCGCTGCTAAGGCTTTGATTCAGTCTGGTTGCGTTCTTATCAGTCAGCACGCTGACTCTTCCGGTGCTCCTGCTGCATGTGAAGAATTAAAAGTACCGAACGTTGCTTACAACATTGATACTTCTAACATTGGACCTACAACCGCTATCATTTCTTCTAAGATTTCTTGGGAGCCTTATTACAAGCTTATTCTTGAAACAATGATTAAAGGCGGTCAGATTCCTTCAGACTATTGTGCTACTATTGCTAACGGCGGTGTTCAGTTAACTGCTCTTAACACCAACAATGCAGCTCCCGGCACACAGGAAGCTATTGATGCTGCTAAACAGCAACTTATCAACGGCTCACTCAAAGTATTCAACACCGAAAACTTTACTGTTGGTGGTCAGAAACTTGAATCTTACTTAGCAGACGTTGTTGACAATGGCGACTTTGTTAAAGATACTGAAGCTATTAGTGATGGTTGCTTTAATGAATCTGCTTTAAGATCTGCTCCTTACTTCGATTTAATTATCGATGGTATTACTGCAGAAAAGTAATTTTATATTACAGGGCGGAGCAAATTACTGCTCCGCCTATTCTACTTTTTAATTTTGAAAAATGTACTGGTATACAGTGTTTTTTTGAGAATTAAAGAATGGGGGAAATGTTGTGGGTGTAATTCCGGCAATAGAACTAAAAAACATTACAAAAACCTTTGGTAGTGTTATTGCCAACAAGGATGTTTCATTGTCTGCATATAATGGCGAAATTCTTTCTGTTTTAGGCGAAAACGGAAGTGGAAAAACGACACTGATGAATATGATATCGGGCATTTATTTTCCCGACAGTGGTCAAATTTTTATTAACGGTAATCCCGTTGTAATTTCATCACCAAAAGATGCCTTTGAATATAAAATCGGTATGATTCATCAGCATTTTAAACTCGTTGATGTGTTTTCTGCGACTGAAAATATTATTTTAGGGCTTGAAAATCATGATTTTGATTTAAGAAAAGCATCAGAAAAAGTCAAAGAAATTTGCGAACTTTACGGATTTGAAATTGACCCGAATAAAAAAATCTATAATATGTCTGTCTCCGAAAAACAGACAGTAGAAATTATAAAAGTACTCTATCGTGGTGCAGATATTCTCATTCTTGATGAACCTACTGCAGTACTTACTCCCCAAGAAACGCAAAAACTTTTTACAATTCTCCGCCGTATGCGTGATGATGGTAAAGCGATTATTATTATCACTCATAAATTACATGAGGTATTATCACTTTCAGATAAAGTCGCCGTACTTAGAAAAGGGGAGTATATCGGAACTGTAAATACCGCCGAGACTAATGAATCTGAACTCACCGAAATGATGGTCGGTAAAAAAATTGTTCTTAATATTGATAGAAGTACTCCTAAGAACACCGAAGATCGACTAATTGTCGAAGGTTTAAATTGTATGAGTCGTGATGGTGTGAAACTTCTCGATAATGTGTCATTTACTGCAAAATCGGGCGAGATTTTAGGTGTTGCCGGTATAGCTGGTTCCGGACAAAGAGAATTACTTGAGGCAATCGCAGGTTTGCAACATATTGAGAACGGTAAAATACTCTACCATAATCCTAAAACAGGTAGCATTGATGATTTAGGTGATAAAACGCCACTTCAAATACGTGAGTTGGGGGTACGCCTTTCATTTGTACCTGAAGACCGTTTGGGTATGGGACTTGTTGGCAATATGGATATAATCGATAATATGATGTTGCGTTCCTACAGAAAAGGAAAGTCTCTGTTCCTTGAGAGAAAAGCTCCTAAAGACTTGGCAATGCATATTATAGAAGACCTGGAAGTTGTAACTCCGAGCGCTACAACGCCTGTTAGGAGACTCTCTGGTGGTAACGTGCAAAAAGTTCTTGTTGGCCGCGAAATTGCAGCTTCACCAACGGTACTAATGGCTGCATATCCCGTCAGAGGTTTGGATATCAACTCTTCGTATACAATTTATAATTTACTCAATCAACAAAAATCGAACGGTGTTGCAGTAATTTTTGTTGGTGAAGATCTTGATGTGTTAACCGAACTTTGTGACCGTATATTAGTAATTTCTTCCGGTAGAATTTCCGGAATTGTTGATGGAAGAACAACAACCAAAGAAGAAATCGGACTTTTAATGACCAAAAATGTTGGAGGTGTGAACGATGATAAAGAATAATAAAATTTGTCGTGAACCCTTGTTTCATATTACTAAACGCGATGATATCGGTGTTTATAAGTCGCTTTTGATTTATGCTTTGGGTTTACTTTTTGGAATGCTGATTTGTGGCGTTTTTATTATGGCTTTTACGGGCATGAGTCCGGTTGATGTTTACGTAAAAATGTGGCAAGGTACCTTTGGAGGTTCTGTAACACGCATTAAAGCTTTGCATCACGCAGCTATTCTTCTTGCCATTTCTCTTGCGGTAACACCTGCATTTAAAATGAAATTCTGGAACATTGGCGCCGAAGGACAAGTTTTAATGGGTTCTCTTGCAGGTGCGTATTGTATGCTTGAATTTGGAAAACAATTATCTGAACCCGTTTTGTTGTTGGTTATGTTTGTGACCAGTATGTTAGCAGGTGTGCTTTGGGCGGTTATCCCTGCGGTTTTTAAGGCATATTGGAATACAAATGAAACCCTATTCACACTCATGATGAATTATGTAGCAACCACGCTGGTTGGCTATTTTATAATGGTAAAAGACCGTTCAGGCCGTAGCGACCTTGGTATTTTAAACGAACGCACAGGTTATGGATATTTCCCGAAACTGTTTGGTAAAGATTATTATTTCAACATTGCTATTGTTATTTTAATAACTGTTTTTGCTTTTGTTTATTTAACATACAGTAAACAAGGATATGAAATTTCAGTAGTAGGTGAGAGCCAAAACACAGCAAAATATATTGGAATTAATGTTAAAAAAGTATTCATACGTACATTAGCAATATCTGGTGCTATTTGCGGTGTAACAGGTCTTATGCTTGTCGCAGGTTCGCCTACACCT
>JAZNUZ010000175.1:0-13710 GCA_045592605.1 Acutalibacteraceae bacterium | reverse complement strand
CCATTTTCGCACTCCAATTTCAGTATACTGATATTATATCACATTTCACGAAATATTTAAATAAAATTTTCCATTGTTCTTTATTTATTCATAAAGTCTTGGTATAATAGAAATGTAAAAATATGTAAAAGAGGGTTTATAGTGTTAAGGTTAAAGAATATAAAGAAAGATTATTTTGTCGGTGGCGGCAAGGTAGAAGCGCTTAAGGGCGTTAGTATCGACTTCAGAAAGAGTGAATTCGTGTCGATACTCGGTCAGTCGGGTTGCGGAAAAACCACGCTTCTTAATATTATAGGCGGACTCGATAAATACACATCGGGCGACCTTGTTATAAACGGCAGACCGACCAAGTATTATAAGGATAGAGATTGGGATGTTTACCGCAATCATTCGGTAGGTTTTGTGTTTCAAAGCTATAATCTTATCCCGCATCAAAGCGTACTATCCAATGTTGAATTGGCACTTACACTTTCGGGCGTTTCCAAAAAGGAAAGGCGCAAAAGGGCAAAAGAAGCCTTGGAAAAGGTGGGACTCGGTGACCAATTAAGCAAAAAGCCGAATCAGCTTTCGGGCGGTCAGATGCAGCGTGTGGCTATCGCCAGAGCTCTCGTAAATAACCCTGATATACTTTTAGCCGATGAGCCGACAGGCGCACTTGACTCGGCTACAAGCATTCAGGTTATGGAAATTTTAAAGGAAATAGCCGAAGAAAAATTGGTTATTATGGTTACCCATAATCCTGAATTGGCAAGTAGATATTCGAGCCGTATAATAAAACTGCTTGATGGTGAAGTTATAAGTGACAGCAACCCTTATGAAAGCAGTACTCCTGTAGAACCCAAAAAGGCAAAAAAGAAGATAAAATCTAAGTCCATGTCTTTTTTTACCGCATTGTCACTGAGTTTCAATAACCTTATGACCAAAAAGGCGCGTACCTTTATGACTGCTTTTGCAGGCAGTATAGGTATAATCGGTATTGCGCTTATTCTCTCAATTTCAAACGGTATACAACTGTATATAGATAAGGTCGAAGAAGATACCTTGTCGAACTATCCGTTATCAATCGAAGAATCGGCGGTAGATATGTCGAGTATGATGCTCTCTATGATGGATTCTAATGAAGCTGTGTCCGAGCATAACCTTGATAAAATTTATTCCAACAACGTTATGACCGATATGATGGAGGCTATGAATTCGGGACTTACAAAGAATAACCTTGAAAAATTAAAGGTGTTTTTAGAAAGCGAAGATAGCGGAATTAAAAAACATATTACCGATATTAAATACGGATATTCAACACAAATGAATATCTATAAAGCTGATACAACAGATGGTGTTTATCAGGTAAATCCAAGCAAGGTTTTCGAGAATATCGGTATGGGTTCCAGCAATTCTTCGACTGGCGGCTCAGCTATGCAACAGATGACCAATATGGATGTATGGAAGGAGCTTGTAGGCGATAATAAACTTCTCCAAACACAGTACGATATAGTAAAGGGTAAATTGCCCGAAAACCATAATGAAGTTGTTTTAATCGTAACTCAGAACAACGAGGTTACCGATTATACCCTATATGCTCTCGGCATGAAGGATGATGAGCAGTTAAAAGAAATATTAGCAGAAATGCAAAGCGGAGAGAAGACCGATAAAGAATTCCAAAAATCCGAAGTGGAAGAATTCACCTTTGATGAAATTTTGGGGCTTTGCTTTAAATTACTTCCGAATACCGAATATTTTGCAAAAGAGAACGGCGTTTGGGTTGACAAAAGCGATGATGAGATTTATATGATTGAAAAGGTAGATAAAGCCGAAGAAATCAAGGTTGTTGGTATTATTCGCCCCAAAAAAGGTATGCAAACCTCAGCGGTAGGCGGAACGATAGGCTATACATCGGCACTCCGTGACCACCTTATAAACAAGGTTAACGAAAGTGAGATAGTAAAAGAACAAAAAGAAAAAACCGATATTGATGTTTTCTCACTTATGCCTTTTGCAACCGAAGAAGATAAAGAGTATACAATGGCCGATATACAGGCAAAAATAGCAACCCTGCCACAGAATGAACAAATGGCTATCGGCGGATATATTTCTCAGATGACTTCAGCGGGTACATCCGAAAACAAGATGGTAGAAATTTTGTCCAAGGTTCTTTTCAAAACATCTGATGCCACGCTTCAGGGCAACCTTGAAATAATGGGAGTTTCGGATTTATCTCGCCCATCGATTATTAATATTTATCCGAAAGATTTCGAATCTAAAGACACCATTGCCGAAATTATTGATAAATATAATGAAAATGCGGATGAAGCCGATAAAATCACCTATACCGATTATATTGGTATTATGATGTCATCGGTAACGACAATTATTAATGCGATAAGTTATATTTTGATTGCATTTGTTGCAATTTCTCTGGTGGTATCATCGATAATGATAGGTATAATAACCTATATTTCTGTTTTAGAGCGTACCAAGGAAATCGGAATTCTCCGTGCTGTCGGCGCATCCAAAAAGGATATATCCCGTGTATTTAATGCCGAGACAATTATTGTCGGCTTCACCGCGGGAGTTATCGGGATAGGCGCAACGCTTCTGCTTATAATCCCCGTTAATGCGATTATACAAAGTGTTGCAAATATTTCTGCCGAAGCAACACTCCCTGCCGCCGCGGCGGTTATACTTGTAATAATCAGTGTAATTTTAACCTTGGTGGCAGGTTTGTTCCCTGCAAGAATAGCATCTAAAAAAGACCCTGTAGTAGCACTGAGAACAGAATAATTGAAAAAAGGCGGCTGTTTTTCTAAAACAGCCGCTTTTTATTTAGGATAAGGATATTTTTACCACGATTTTTATTGTGTTTTTATATATTATATAATATAATAAAAGAGTATATATAATTTGCGAAACGGAGATAACTATGGAAAAATACGATTTCTTCAAAACACTATCTAAAAATGCCGAAGCATTAAACGAAATGGATACAGATCGTTTTATTGCCAAGAGTATAAAAAGGGAAGAATCTCTCGTAATCGATTATAATAAGGCCTGCAGTGTGAACAAGGCTAATAATCTTTACGCGGCTAAGGTTCTGCGTTTTAAGGTGGTAACCGATTTAACAAGATTGCCCGATAATATACTTGGTTGCTATATGGTTGATGATGGCAACCTGATTACCCTTAAGAAAGTTGTTAAAGGCGCCTATATCGTATATTATGATATATTGCCAGATTACATAAACTTTACAGGAAAAAACGCGGTACAAAGTTTCCTTGATGAAGCAATTCGCGATGGCTCATCTTTTAGATATGTAGTTGTTAATAACAGTATTTTTCCATCACAAATTCTTTGGTCTAAAACCATAAAAAATGAATATGAGCAAAAATACCGTGAGCCGATTAACGAAAAATTAGCGTTACTCTTTGTTGAAGCAAAGGGCAGTACCCGCTTTAAATCAAGATATTTCACCTTGCTTCATGAGTTGGTTGCGCAAAATTTCTTTATGCCGCTTAAAAATCTTACCTACGCTAACAGAGCGGAATTTTGCGGAGAAATGAATTGTGTAATGAGCCCTGTGTCACAGGTGTTACCAAATGTGTCACTTATGCCTTTTGCAAGTCGTTTCGACAGAATCATTCTGCGTTGCCCAAAATCAATCGCTGAGAGTGATTTTATAAAAAAGAAAGCGGGAATGCTTACAAATATAAACAAGCAGAAAACGGTAGCGACTATCTCTTACGAAGATTTTCTGGATATGACTTTAAACGAGCTCAAAAGGCTTGTTGACAGATTCTTTGCTAACAACATAAATCGTATTTGTATTGAAAGACCGCCCGTTTTAGATGAAATAGAAGAGCAAAAATACGAGCAGATAATTGATTATATAAAACGCTTAATTTCGGTATTATTTATGGGAGACAGGGTAAGCAATATTATGTTTTTATATCCGGCTTCCGCTTCTTTTGCCGCTTTCAGACCGACAGATACTTCAGAAATTGTAAAATATAATGCGTTAATCGAAAAAGAAATGGGTCTGTTATCCAAGGGGAATATACCTTTCGATGTCGGATACGAACAGGCTTTGGGTGAAACTATAGTCGGTGATGGTGCTATTCTGAGTGTAGGTGAGAAGAGTTATGATAAACTCGTTTTACCGTCGATGTCAACCATATCTTTTAACACCGCTAATTTCCTTATTGATTTTGCAAATAAAGGCGGCAGAATTTATACGCTCGGCGAAAAACCGCACTTGATTGACGGTGTAAAAAGTGAGCGAATTGATAAGGTCTGCTCTGTTATACGACAGATTAAAAACAATGATTTGTCGGCACTCTGCCCATCTTATATCCCGCTTATAAATGATGAGAATGTCGATTTAAGAATAATCAAGCCGGAAAACGCGGGACTTATGTATTTTATATCCAATATAAGAAATACAAGTGAAGGCGCAACTGCGACATTTTTCACCCACGATGATATAGTTAATTTCGACGTTGTAAATATGGCAGAACGTTCGGCTGTGTTGCAGAATAAAATCGGCAAAATCACAGGTCGCGGAGTTGTTGCGCTTGATTATTTCCAGCACGGTGGCTCTACCGTTTTTAGAATTTTGAAGGGCGCTTCGTATGAAAACTTAAGAAAAAATCATAAGGTTTTACCGCTTGAAGATATGTTTAATATCAAATCTTTAAGTGATAATTCGTATTATATAAATTCAGCCGAAATGCGTGTAGGCCGTGGCCGTTGGCACAAAAAAGAACCGGTGAGTGAAATTTGTAATGCGATTGTTTCGCGCGATAAAGATTGCACTGTACAGTTTAAATTTGATTTCTCAGTATCGGAAGATTTAAATTGCAGTAGTCTAAAACTCAGTACCCCAAATCAGCAGTTCCTTTCGTATGAGATTAACGGTAGTTTACTTCCTAAAGATACTGATAGTTGCGATATTACTGAGTATCTGATGAGCGGCACAAACAGTATAATTGTTACAGCCCAAAACCTAAACCGCATTCTAAAGAATTTACCGAATTTCTTTAGCGGAATTAAACTTACAGGTGATTTTGCGCTTAAAAATAATGAACAATATACATATCTTGATGAAGGTATTTTAACTAAAGATAGTTTTACACTTCAAAATATGCCGCAAAGCATAAATTCCTATAAGATAAGGGAAAGCGGCTTCTGGTTCTTTGATGGCGATATAGAACTTGCCCAGAATGTTTACATCGACAAAAAAGAAAGCGCTATTTATAAATTGTCTTTTAGGGACTTAAATGCCATATATGCCGAAGTTAAGGTCAATGGTATACCAGTGGGTGCACTTTCTTTTGCACCGTATGAAATTGATGTAAGCGATTTTCTGACAGAAGGCGATAATGAAATTACTGTAAAGTTCCGTTTCGGCAAAGGAAAGAAGCCCCAATATAACGAAAAACAACTTTTGTTTACGCGTCTGGGCGGACGTCTTCGTGAACGCGAACACTCATTTATAGAAGTTGAAAATTTAAGCAAGTATTATAAAACGGCAGACTATACCACCTGTGCTGTTAATTCGGCCGAATTTTCGGTTGAACGCGGCGAGTTTGTTGTTGTATCAGGTCCCGACGGTAGTGGTAAAACAACACTGCTTAATATACTCGCAGGTAATGAAAAGTTCGATACGGGCAGAGTTTGTGTTTATGAAAAGAATTTGGAAGAAATGAATATGCAACAGTTAGCCCGTTATAAGAACGGTATTGCATTTATTCTTCCACATTCAAATCTTGTTGATACTATGACAGTATTGGAAAATGTGACATTGACACGGGATTTCAAAATAACCGAAAATGTTATGTCTTCCCTTGAATCTTTAGGGCTTAAAGATAAGTGTGATAAATATCCATTCCAACTTAGCTTAGGAGAAAGACAGTTGGTGGCTATTGCCCGAGCACTCGTAAGGGATACAGAAATCATAATATGCGACCAACCTTTTGCAAAACTTGACTACACCGAGGGAAATAAGGTGTTCAAAATTTTGCGTGATATATGTAAATCAACAGGTAAAACCGTTATAATTTCAACAAATAATTTTGCCGTTGAAGCGGCGGCGGATAGGGTAATTAGGCTCAAAAACGGCACCGTTCAGGCGAACACCGTAAACGAAAAGCCAGAACTTCCCGAAAGGATTGAATGGTAATGAAATCGGCATTTACTTTATATTTTAAAGAAGTAAAACAAAATATTGTTGCCTTTTTACTGATTGTACTGACAGTGTTTTTATGCGTGTCGGTGGTATCGGGTATGTTTCTGTACGCGTTCACGTTAAAGAGTAGTGCAGAAGAATATTACGATAAAAATCAAATGTGGGATGTAAAAATAAGATCCACCTTGGGCTTTACAAAGGAAGATGTAATTGCCGTGTCAGGAGCCGAAAGTGTCGGAAAGGCAACGGCAGTAATATCGGGGGATGGTAACAGTTCGGTAAACGGTATAGGTAACTTTGTCACATATATCTGCGGTGTGGATTTTGATTCCGTAGCGGTCAATCCTGATAATACCGTAGCGGCACCGCGACTTATTAAGGGCAGTTATCCAAGTAATGCAAACAGTTGTGTTGCCATAGTATCTAATGCGCTTAAAAACGATATAAAGATAGGCGATGTAGTAACGCTCGGCGGTAATACTGGCTATTGTACTCAAACCGAGTTTACGGTTACGGGTCTTGCATATTCACCTGAATTCTCATCATATGTAAAGCAGGAAAATTCGGTTAGTAACGATGGCACCGAAGTGGTTATTTTTGTAAGTGTTGACGCGTTTTCTCCCGAAGCCCCATATACCGAAATCAATGTAACTTTAAAGAATGCCGCGGAAATTGAAAGTTTTTCGCGAGATTATACTTTGTTTGTAAATGCCGCAATGGGCCAGATAGATGTGGTGGCTCGTGTGCGTGAGCAGGCGCGCGGTACGGGACTCAGTGATGAAATACAGTCTGATATCGAAAAACTCTTTAAGCAGTACGAACGCATAAAGGCGGAAGGCGAAAAAGAGTTGGGCGAACTCGATAAAGTTATTAAAAATATGGAGAAAAATAACGAAGAAACCGCCAAAGGTCTTGAAAGCAGAAAGAAAGATTTGGATGCACTTAAATCTTCCGTTGATTCTGCGGCGGGGTTGCCCGAGTATAGCGAAAAATTAAAAGAATATAATGAAAAACTATTAAAATATCAGAGCGATTTCGAGACCTATGAGATGAACAAGCAAACCTGCGAAAAGCTAAAGGGAGACTATGAAAATCTCGGAAAGGTTTATGAAAAAAAGGCAGAAGAAGCCCTTAAAAATTACGAAAACGCAAAAAACAATACACAGACCGAGTATTCGCAAAAATGGACGCTTTATACCAGGGATATCAATTCCGGATATATTACAGCAAGGCAAAATTTGGGCAAAATCTCGGGAGTTTTTGCCACCGCACCCGTTGTTATTATCCTTTTATCCGCCTTGCTTATAGTGGCTGCAGTAGTACTTAATATGCAAATAAGCAAGAGAGAAGTCGAACTTCTGAAACTTGCAGGATGCGAAGAAAAAACTCACCTTAAACGTATATTACCTATATACGCCGTTGCGGCAATCATCGGTATGATTCTAAGCCCCATCGGTATAGGTAATCTGCCGAAAATCTTATCGCAGATATTAGCGCTCACCTTTGATTTCGGCGTTTCTTCGGCTTCGGCAGTGCCTTATATTGCATTATCTGTGGGACTTATACTGTGTTTAATAACAGTACTATGCGGCTGGGTTTTCCTTAAGTTATTATATCGGTACGAAGATGGTGAAGCCCTGAAAAATGCGCAAATACTTGAAAAAATCAAGAAACTGCCGGTCTTTTTAAAGGTTGTTCTGCGCAATATATATGCAAACAAATTTTCTTATTTCTATTGCATAATTTCGGTTGCGTGTGTTACGGCATTATTGTTTTCGGGTTACAATATAGCGAACAGGGAAAACACAGTATTCGAAAATCAATATTCCGAAATTCAAAAATATGATACCGAAATACGCCTTAAACCATTTACAGTTCCACAAGAAAATGAAGCCTTTATGTCATATATGTCCGGCAAAGACTATATGTCGGCAACAAAAGAAAGTGCTAAAATTTCTGTTGGCGAACATGAGAGCTCATTAACGGCGGTAATTCCCGTTAATTCGGATAAGGTTTCTGAGTTTTTAACACTCAAAAGCAAGACACTCGGGAAAAGAATCGATTTCAACAATGAAAGCGTAATAATAACCGAAGGTTTTGCAAAACTTTACTCAATCAAATCGGGACAGGAGATAGCGGTAACTCTTGAAAACGGTACCAAGGCAACCGTTAAGGTTAGCGGCATTTGCAAAAACTATGTAGGCGAATTTATTTATATTCACCCCGAGAAGTATGCGGCTCTTACCGGAATTAAACCTGTAGAAAATACCGTATTTATAAAAAACACCGATGGCAATGAAATTAACAGCGCTCGGTTAATGGAAACGGGAGTTGTGGACTCTGTCACCGAATTGGACCGTAAGGAAACTACTGCGACTCTGAGTTATTCAAAAGTAATCGGTAGGGTAGCCGTGATATTCGGGTTGCTGATTTTTGCGATAGCATTTTTCGTTCTTTATAAGAGAAGAGAAATCGAGATAAAGGCTTTGAAATTTGCCGGATTTGGCTTTTCCAACACCTGTCTGCATTTCTTTGCCGAAATGTTGGCAGTTTGGCTTGTAGGCGCAATTTTGGGCATTATTTTAGGCGTTTTGCTTAATATACCATTCGGTTTAATAAACTTAAGCGGAATAAATCTGTACCCCGTTATATCGGTGGGTGCAGTACTTAGGTCATTGTTGATTTCTTTCGATATTATAACGGTTGTTTGTTTTGCAAATTTAGTTTTCAGATATAAAAAAACAGACCGCTGAAATAGCGGTCTGTAGAAAGACAAATTTATTTATTGCTTTCGATATATTTTACAAGGTCACCGATGGTTTTGATATTTTCTATTTCTTCATCAGGAATTTCGATATCAAACTCATCTTCAATTGACATAAGTAATTCAACAACATCTAAACTGTCCGCGCCCAAATCATTAGCAATGTCTGAATCCATTGTCATTGCATCGATATCTGAATCGAGTTGGTCGGCAAGTATTTCTTTAATTCTTTCAAAAACCATAAAAATCCTCCTGAAAATATCAACAATTAATATTCTTAAAGTTGGTATTAAAATTCTTTTAGGGAATTAATTCCCTATATAGAATAATATGTGCATTTTTATGATTTGTCAACATTTTTATTTAATTTTTTTCGGCAGGTGATATTTTTGCTATCAGAAATAGGTGGAAAAGTTAAAATTTCGGTCTCGGGTGGAAGCCATACTCCTTTTATTGAAGGTACCGTTTTGGGTTTGCCTAAGGGAGAAAAAATAAGCGAAGAAGAATTGGCGGTACAAATGAGCCGTAGAGCACCCGGTCAGGACCCCACCGCTACTGCGCGTAAGGAAGCCGATAAGGTAATAATCTTGTCGGGTGTAGAAAACGGGGTTACAACAGGCGAAGAAATCAAAATAAGAATAGAAAACACCAATACAAAATCGCGCGACTATGATAATCTGAAGTTTACACCGCGCCCCAATCACGCTGACTATCCTGCCTTTGTAAAATACGGCGGACAGGCGGATATGAACGGTAGCGGACATTTTTCAGGAAGAATGACAGCGCCCCTGACGGCAATAGGGGCTATCTGCCGACAGATTCTCGCGCGTCGCGGAATAACTATCGGTGGTCACGTTTATAATATCGGTGACTGTTTTGATACTGGGTTTGACTATGTATCTGTCGATAAAGACCTATTGGACAATCTGTCGGGCCAGTATTTTTCGACTATAAGTATTGATACTAAAGAAGAAATGCGCAGGGTAATCGAATCTGCAAAGACGGACGGTGACAGTATCGGTGGTACTGTGGAAATTGCCGTTACAGGAATGCCCATAGGTATAGGAAATCATATGTTTGGCGGCGTGGAAAATATTATTTCTTCGGTAGTTTACGGCGTACCTGCCGTAAAGGGTGTCGCTTTCGGCGCGGGATTTGATTTCTCTTTTTTACGCGGCAGTGAAGCTAACGACAGTTATTATTATAAAGATGGCAATGTGGTTACCGCGACCAATAATTGCGGCGGAATTGTCGGCGGTATGACTACGGGAATGCCGATAATTGTACGCGTGGCTCTTAAACCTACACCATCTATATATAGGCCGCAGAATACAGTAAATTTAGAAACAAAAGAAAATGTTATGTTACAGATTGAAGGCAGACACGACCCGTGTATTGTGCCACGGGCATTACCTGCCATCGAAGCGGCGGTGGCAATAGCCGTTACGATGCTTTTAGCAGAAGATGGCGCCCTTTAAATAAGTGTTGCAAAAATATAAAAGTTAATTTATAATAATCGTTGGTGATAAAAATGGCTAAAGAAAAATTGGTAAAAGAAATTACATCTATGGATGAAGATTTTGCAAAATGGTATACCGATGTAGTAGTAAAGGCAGAACTTATTGACTATTCATCGGTTAAGGGTTGTATGATTATTCGCCCTTACGGTTGGGCAATCTGGGAAAACATTCAAAGAATAATGGATGGTATGTTCAAAGAAACGGGTCACGAAAACGTTTCAATGCCCATGTTTATTCCGGAAGGACTTTTACAAAAAGAGAAAGACCACGTTGAAGGTTTTGCTCCCGAAGTTGCTTGGGTAACACACGGCGGTAACGAAAAATTGGAAGAACGCCTTTGCGTTCGCCCGACATCTGAAACACTGTTTTGCGACCACTATAAAAATATAATTCATTCCTGGCGCGACCTACCGAAACTCTATAATCAGTGGTGTAGTGTTGTTCGTTGGGAAAAAACAACTCGCCCGTTCCTTCGCTCACGCGAATTCCACTGGCAAGAAGGCCATACCATTCACGCGACTGCCGAAGAAGCACAAGCAGAGACAATACAGATGCTCGATGTTTATGCAAAATTTGCCGAAGAATATCTTGCAATACCCGTTATTAAGGGTGTCAAGACCGAGAAGGAACGTTTTGCAGGTGCCGTAAATACATATACAATCGAAGCTATGATGCACGATGGTAAAGCCTTGCAGTCGGGTACATCACACTTCTTTGGTGATGGCTTTGCAAAAGCTTTCGGCATTCAGTTTACCGATAAAGAAAATAAACTCAGCACACCTTTCCAGACTTCTTGGGGTGTATCAACCCGACTTATCGGCGCGATTATTATGACTCATGGTGATGATAACGGTCTCGTTCTCCCACCTGCAATAGCACCTATACAGTGCGTGGTTGTTCCTATTGCTTCACACAAAGAAGGCGTTACCGAAAAGGCAACCGAAATTTATGATAGACTAAAGAAGATCTGTCGTGCTAAGATTGATTTGTCTGAACAGTCACCGGGTTGGAAATTCGCAGAGTACGAAATGAAGGGCGTACCGCTGCGACTTGAAATCGGTCCGCGCGATATAGAAAATAACTGTTGTGTAATCGCAAGGCGCGATAATGGTGAAAAGATTACGGTTAGTCTTGATAATTTAGAAACAGAAATACCGAAACTCTTAACAGCCGTTCGTGATGGTTTGTTCGAGAAGGCTTATGCGCGTCGCGAGACTATGACATATACCGCAAGTAACCTTGAAGAAATCTGCGATATCGCAGAAAATAAACCGGGCTTTATCAAGGCTATGTGGTGCGGCGAACGTGAGTGTGAAGACAAACTCAAGGAAACCGCAGGGGTTACTTCGCGTTGTATCCCGTTCGGTGCAGAAAAAATCGGCGACACCTGTGTGTGTTGCGGTAAAAAAGCCGATAAAATGCTCTATTGGGGCAAGGCGTATTAATAAAAACCAAAAAAGGAAGGGTAGTGACCCTTCCTTTTTTATTATAAAATAATTATTTTGGCGCCCGTGTTTTCTGCTGATTGTTTACAATCGTTATGACAGGTAAAGAATATTATTTGCGAATTTTCACTGTAGTCTTTCAAAAACTCCATAGCGGTCTTAAGTCGCTCATCATCATATTGCGAAAAAGCATCATCAAGAATAATGGGAAGTGGTCCCGATTCTTGAGAGATTAATTCTGCAAGTGCTAAGCGAAGTGAGAAATATGCTTGATGCATAGCGCCTTTGCTAAGATACTGAAGTCCGTGTGTGCCGAAGTTTTCGGTGTCAGAAACCGAAATATCAAAATTTTTGGAAACCGAAATTCCGTTATATTTTTCACCTGTAACACGGGATAAAAGTTTCAAAGCTCTGTTTTCCAACTCTCCGCTGAAACTTCTGCGAACATGAGCAAAAGCTTCATTTAATACTTCGTGTGCTATAGAAAGAGTCTCATAATATTCGAGTTGCTCTGCTTTTTGAGACAACAATTCATTTTTTTCTCTTTCATACTCAGCGGGAACCTTAAGACCTGTAAATGATGAACGCGCTTCGGCTTTAAGCGCCGCGAGTTCGCGGGACACCGCATTATATTCTTCGGTGATCTTATTCAATTCCTCTTTTAAAGCATCCAGTGAGCCGATAGAATTAGTATCATTTAAATTTATAAACGATAACCTTTCCTTTGCTTCCTTCAGATTTCTGCACCCTGTACCCTTTGCGGCATATTCTGCAGCAACTTTAAGTCTGCCCATTTCCTGTAGGTTGTGGCTTATCAGCGTTAAATTTTCCTTTGCGGAGATAATATCCGGTGTCATACGGAATCCGGATGAGAAGGTGAGTAATCGGGTAAGAGCCGCCGCCGAAGTATTTTGCGCTTCTAAAAGTGCGGTACGCTTTTCAATCAAGCGTTCTTTCTTTTCACCTAAAAGAGATTTGTTAGTTGCTTTTTCTACGGCTATTTTTTGAATTTTTTCTCTTAATTCGGTCTGCTTATTGGTGTTTTCTTCAATTTCTCTGGTTATGTTTTCGCCAGTCTGTGTTAAGGTCTGCAGTTTTAAGTCAAGCGCGGAATTATCGGGTTTGGCTTTCAAAACGAAGGACATACCCAATAATATAACACCTATACCGGAAAATACAAATAAGAATTTTTGGATGAAAATTCCGCCAAACACAGCTAAACAAATAAGCAGTAAACCGATGATTAAAAGCGGTATATTGGTTTTAGCCTTGGAATTTTTAAGTTTTTCACCGCACTGTATTATTTCTATTTTCAGAGCATCGTTTTCTTTTTGCAACTGAGAAATTCTGCTTTCACATTCGGCAAGTTGTGTATCGAGCTTTTCAGAAAAATCGGTGTTTTCGGTTTCATCTAATGCACAAATATCGCCGGTTAAGCGTTCGACTTCTAACGACAATATATCGCATATTTCTGCAGTTTTTTCTGCCGAGCGTATAAGTTCATCTAATTTGTCGCAAAATTCTTTATCTGCTACCGCACCGCTTGATAGAGTGGTGGCTTTTTCTATTTTTTCAAATTCTTCGGCAACCCGTACGAATTCTTCGAGTTTTGTCTTTATCTCATACTTTTCGGCGGATTTAAGCCGTTCAAAACACTCTTTTTTGTCGCCCCCGAGTTTATCAAGCTTAATTGTCAATTGATCGATTTTTAATTCGAGTGTTTCGCGCTCAGATAACTTTTCTTTTCCTGCCGCCATTTCTTCTT
The DNA here is from genome assembly GCA_045592605.1 of Acutalibacteraceae bacterium. Lineage (GTDB taxonomy): Bacteria > Bacillota > Clostridia > Oscillospirales > Acutalibacteraceae > SIG565. The sequence continues at coordinate 38 of JAZNUZ010000175.1, read as the reverse complement.
CGAGCCTGATGATTGAGCTTTCAAGTTTTACCAAATTT
>JAZNUZ010000174.1:0-2453 GCA_045592605.1 Acutalibacteraceae bacterium | reverse complement strand
TGTTAGGCACGCCGCCAGCGTTCGTCCTGAGCCAGGATCAAACTCTCTAAAAAATTGTATCTCAACGCTCTCGCGTTAAAACCTTTTTTTAAAGCGCTTTTTAGCTCTTTACTTTAAATGCTGACGCATTTCTTCTGTCCGTTTACTTTTTCAAGTACTTGACTTTTCTCTCGATTTCTCTTAAGAATTGTCGGGTCCTTATTATTGTCGTTGTTTAATTTTCAAGGTCCATTTTTGCACCCCCGTTTTTTTGGGCGCTCAATTATAATACCACAGGGAAAGACCAATGTCAAGCATTTTTTTAACTTTTTTTAAAGTTTTTTTGTTGCCCGAATACTTTCACTAAAGGCATCACGATTTACGATTATAAGCGCTACCTTTCAAAAAGTCAACCACTTTTTTTGTTTTCTTTAAAAAAGTAAAAATATGGCATTATCAAAACACATTTTACCCCGATTTTTGTATATTATTCACGAAAGAAAAAATTTTAAATCTTTTAATAACTTTTTCTCTCTTCGTGACACCTGTACTTGTGACATATTAAGGCGGTTTGCAACTTCTGTTTGTGTCAGTCCCGAAAAATATCTCAGCAAAATAATTTTTCTATCCTTTTCTTCGAGATGCTCTATTGCCTGTGCTATTGACAAGCGATTCGCCAACTCATCTTCACCTTGTTCTGACGGTATATCGAGTTCCTTGGTTCCATCCTCATCACTATAGGTCAGAGAAACTGTCGGCATTGACACACAGAGTGCTTCATTTATATCGCTAACTTCCACATTCATAAGTTGTGCCAACTGACTAACTGTTGGGGCATAACCGTTTTTCTGTTCTTCAATTTGTTTTACGGCGGCTACCTTTAAGGAAAGTTCCTTAAGACTTCGCGAAACCTTTATAGCACCAGTATCGCGAAAAAGTCTTTTTATCTCTCCCAATATAACAGGCACGGCATATGTTGAAAACTTAAAACCGAGTGATTCATCAAAATCGCGCGAAGCTTTCAAGAGTCCCATGCAGCCGACCTGAAACATATCATCATACTCTATATTTCTGCCAACAAATCTTTTGCAGCAGCTATGCACAAGACCAATATTTTCTTTTATTATTTTTTCTTCGTTATTGATTAGCATTGGCTTCAATATCTTAAACTTATTCTTTTAGTCATTGTCACTGTTGTTCCCTTGCCGACACATGAACGCACCTTAATACTATCCATAAAACTTTGCATCACCGCAAAGCCGAGCCCTGCGCGTTCTCCACCCGCAGTTGTATAAAGCGGCTCCATAGCCTGTTCTATATTTTCTATACCGCAACCTTTATCACGTATTTTAATTAATATAGAATGATCGTTTCGGATTTCAGCGGTTATGTAAATATTCCCTATCTGTTCGCGATATGCGTGAACTATGCAATTTGTGACCGCTTCGCTCACTGCCGTTTTAATATCTGCGAGTTCATCGATTGTCGGATCTAACAGCAAAGCAAATGCCGACACGGTTGTTCTCGCAAATGATTCGTTTGCCGATACCGATGGCAAAGTCAAAGTAAATTTATTTATTGTTTTCATTTTTATCCCTTCTTATCTAATTTTGCTAATCTTTCAATACCTGCCAATTTCATAACCTTATATATCTGCGGTGACATACCAGAGATATTAAGTTCGGCTCCCGTCTTGGAAAGCAGGCGGTATCTGCCCATTACAAGACCTATACCCGATGAATCCATAAAAGAGACATCGGAAAAATCTATTATTAATAATGTAGGCATATTAAGTTCTATTGCTTCATCGATACTCTCGCGCATTTGTTTTGCGGTATGGTGGTCAAGTTCGCCCGAAAGATACGCCGTTACCACTTCGCCTTTTGTATCTATTTTTACCGACATTTTTGCACCTCCTGAAATTCCTCCTCTCCCTTTAGGCAAGGGCGGCCTGGAAGGAATATGATTGACTTAAATAAAAAAGACAAGCCTACTATATATAATAGTGGCTTGTCTTTAAAAACCTTGTTATATTTTGTCGACAACTAAAATTAAATTTTAGATTTTATATCGGCGATACTGCCTTCAATCATACTGATTTTTTCGAGCACTTTACTTAACTGTTCTCGCTGAGTTTTAACAAGTGCTTCGGGTGCCTTAGCAACAAAATTTGGATTGTTGAGTTTTTTCTCAAAAAATTCCTTATCAACGTTTGCTTTTTCGAGTTCTTTGCCAAGTCTTTCCAGTTCGGCAGAAAAATCAACGAGTTCTGCAAGTGGCAAATAGATTTTAGCCGCATCGGTAATAATGCAGACCGCATCATTGTCGGTGGCGGTATCGACAACCGAAACTGCCGATGCAAACGCCAAGCGGCAAATGAAACTTTGACCATCGATAAATGTCTTCTTTGAGTCGGTTTCGATTGTAACGTTTGCTTTTCTCGACGGCGGAACATTCATTTCTGCTCTGCGGTT
>JAZNUZ010000173.1:0-2130 GCA_045592605.1 Acutalibacteraceae bacterium | reverse complement strand
GAAAAAGGTTGGCTTTGTGCTATGAGTTTTTGTTTTGCCGGCAATAAACGTGTTATAGAAACTGCCAAGCGGTTTATAGCCGAACGCCGTATACCGCACGCGGTTTTAATAGAAGGGGACATGGGTACGGGCAAACGTACTCTGGCGACATTTTTGTCAGATGCGGCGGTTTGTGCCGAGACTCCTGCACCTTGCGGAAAGTGCCGCAACTGTCTGTTAAGCCAGAGCAAAAACCATCCCGATATTATAAAAGTTTCCCTTTTGGAAGACAAGAAAAATATTACGGTAAATCAGATAAGGGAAATACGCACTTCGGCATATGTAAAGGCGCATATGGGCGGCAATAAGGTGATTATTATTGAAAATGCCGAAACTATGAATGACCAGGCGCAGAATGCATTGCTTAAGGTGTTGGAAGAACCGCCGAAAAATGTGATATTTATATTAATTACAGAAAATGCATCTATGATGCTCGATACGATAATATCGCGTTGTGTTGTTCTTTCCCTTACAGTACCTAAAACAGAAGAAGCGGCGGATTATTTAAGAGACACCGTCAAAGCTGATTATGATGTGATTATCGAAACTCTGAAAAATAGCCGTAATAATATAGGTAGAGCATTGTCTTTGTTATCGGTAAAGGATAAAAAAGATGATACCGCCAGAGATTTTGCGGAAGCTCTGATTATGGGCAAAGGGGTTTATGAACTTTTAAGACTTTCATTTCCGCTTGAAAAAAGCAGGGTGGCTTGTGCAGACTTTGTAAAAAATCTCAAAATAATTCTGGCAGAAGAAATCTGTTTAAATTCAAAAAAGAATTTATCGGTCGAGAAACTCATAAATTACTATGATATACTGACTGATGCCGAGCCGAGCCTTGAGACAAATATAAATATTTCTTTGTTTTTAAATGCGCTCGTATGTCGGTTGTGTAGTACAGTATAACAGAAAGGAAAAAAGTATGATACAGGTTGTTGCCGTTAAATTTAAACAAGACGGCAGAATTTATTACTTCGACCCCGATGGCAAAAAAGCCGAGACAGGTCAATATGTAATTGTTGAAACATCGCGCGGAATTGAGTGCGGCTATGTAAGTGAAGGTTGTCATTTCGTGCCTGATAATAAAATAGTAGCTCCGCTTAAAAAGGTTCTCCGCATTGCTACAGATAAAGACATTGCTAAAATGGAAGAAAACCGAAAAAAAGAAATCGAAGCCTTGAAGGTGTGCGAAGAGTTGGTAGCGGCGCATAAGCTTGATATGTGCCTTACACGCGCGGAATATTCTTTTGATGGCAGTAAAATTCTTTTTTACTTTACTTCGGATGGCAGAGTTGATTTCAGAGAACTCGTAAAAGACTTGGCTTCCCGCCTACACACAAGAATTGAACTTAGACAAATCGGTGTCCGCGATGAAGCAAAAATGCTCGGCGGTATCGGTATTTGCGGTCAACCGTTCTGTTGCTCAAGATTTTTATCGGATTTCCAACCCGTTTCAATAAAGATGGCAAAAGAACAGGGTTTGTCGCTGAATCCAACAAAAATTTCGGGTTCTTGCGGAAGACTTATGTGTTGTCTTAAATACGAACAGGATGCGTATGAGCAGTTGATAAAGACAACTCCCGGCATAGGCTCGGTTGTAAAAACCTATTCAGGTATAGGTGTTGTATCTGATGTTAACTTGATAACGGGTAACCTTATGGTTAAGATTGAAGACAATGAAATACCCACAAAAATTCATAAGAGTGAAGTGGAATTTATCTCATCAGGTAAAAAGAAAAAACCTAAACCGGAAAACAATAATGCAGAAAATCAGTAAAATTTAAATTAGTACTTGCATTTTAGCGGTCTAATTGCTACAATAGAATTAAATTGGAGGTGTGGATAATGGCTTATAAAATTTCTGAAGAATGCATCAACTGTGGTGCTTGCGCAGCAGGTTGCCCGGTAGAAGCTATCGCTGAAGGTGATGAGCGTTATGTAATCGATGCAGAAGCTTGTATTGATTGCGGTGCTTGCGCTTCCGGTTGTCCGGTGGATGCTATATCTGCTGAATAATTTTTTAATAAAAGACGGGAATTTTCCCGTCTTTTATTTTTTTGTAGTTGAAAAAATGCAAAAATGTGGTAAAAT
>JAZNUZ010000172.1:0-2693 GCA_045592605.1 Acutalibacteraceae bacterium | reverse complement strand
AATATTTAAATTTTTATACGAGTTTGCCGCGACCGAGATTAAGTAGCCTACATACCTGTTTCTTCCCGCAACATAGTCTATTATTTTTCCGACATTTTCTTTTCTCGCGAACGGTAGGTCGCCTTCTATTCCAAATTCTTCTATATCGCCATCGATATATTTTTCTATTAAAGATAATGTATAATCATCCATTTTCTCACCGGAACTGTTTATAAGCTTAATACCGTTATCATAAAAAGGGTTGTGCGAAGCCGAAATCATAATTCCGCAATCAAACCCATCTTGCCTTGCAACATAGGACACACTCGGTGTGGTGGTTACGTGAAGCATATACACATCGGCACCCGATGCGGTAAGTCCTGCCGCTACAGAATATTCAAACATATAACTTGAACGGCGGGTGTCTTTGCCTACTACTATTCTCGGTTTATCAGAGACTTTGCGCTTGACCGCTAAATCAGAAGAGTAGAACCAACCAAGGAAACGACCTATTTTGTAGGCGTGGTCGGCGGTAAGTGTTTTGCCTGATTCACCGCGGAATCCATCTGTACCGAAATATTTAAGATTGTAGTTTTCACTCATAATGCATCTTCTCCTTAAGATTATTTTATGCAAAGAAGAGTGTTTTTATAAAAAAATACCGCAGTATAAATACTGCGGTAAAGATTTTATAACAGATTCTTAATTAACTCATCACGCGAGAGCGGGTGTATATCGGCAGGGGCTATATCAAAAACGGTATAGCAGCCACTCATATTTCGTTCTTTCATTCTTTTTACGGCTCTGGCATATGCCACCAGAACACTTGCGGTAAATTCGGGATTGGAATCGAGTTTTAAACTGTACTCAATAATGTGGTTGTTTTGAAGATTTTCCCCGGTTTTTCCTGAGCGGATAACAAAACCGCCGTGTGGTATGGCGCTATGATTTTTATCTAATTCTTCTTTAGTTATAAAATGAACTGTAGTATCATAGTCGGCAAAATATTTTGGCATAGTTTTTATCTGCTCTTCTATTTTTTCTTTGTCGGCGCCATCTTCTGCTACTACATAACAAAGCCTTGTATGTTTTTGCCTTGTGGTAAGGTCGGGATTTTTGCCGTTTCTTACAAGGCTTAACGATTCTTCAACAGGGCAGGTGTATTGTCTGGCATCCATGACACCATCAATTCTCCTTATAGCATCAGAGTGACCTTGACTGACACCCTTTCCCCAGAATGTATAATCTTTTCCATTCGGTAAAATAGCGCCGCCGTAAAGTCGGTTAACGGAAAACATACCAGGGTCCCATCCTACAGAAATAAGGGCTACATTTTTGCCTAATTTAGCGGCTGCATCAACTTTTTCAAAATGGGTAGGTATATCAGCATGTGTATCAAAACTGTCGATAACATTGAAATCTTTCGCAAGGGCGGGGGTCATAACAGGCAGGTCGGTAGCACTGCCGCCGCAAATTATCAGAACATCAATATCATCTTTGTATTTCAGTATATCATCGGCTTTATAAACTTTAGCGGTGGGTGTATTAATTTTAACACTCATCGGGTCTCTTCTTGTAAAGACACCGAACAGCTCCATATCACTGTTTTGTCGTATCGCGCTTTCTACACCACGGCCTAAATTTCCGTAGCCGTATATTGCAATTTTCATTTCGCTCATCCTTTCCTTATTAATAATAATTTTTAAACTTAGTTTTGTCAATAATTTATTCTACTTGACAGTACTTTTTTTGGGTGGTATACTAATTTCACTTTATAAATAGGGTGTGAATTTTTTGACTTTAGCAGAACTACTTGTTTTAGCAGTCGGACTTTCAATGGATGCATTCGCCGTTGCGGTGTGCAAGGGGCTTTCCGCTCCAAAACTCAAGCCGGTACACATGGTGGTAACGGGACTTTGGTTTGGCGGATTTCAGGCACTTATGCCGCTTATCGGTTATCTGCTTGGTTCATCATTTCAAAAATATATAAGCGGATTTGACCATTGGATAGCATTTATATTATTGGCGCTTATAGGCGCTAATATGATAAAGGAGTCGTGTTCGGGCGAAGAAGAGCCAAGCGATGCTTCCTTCTCACCCAAAACAATGTTTGTTATGGCGGTAGCCACAAGCATAGATGCTTTAGCGGTAGGTATTACCTTTGCGGTACTGCCCGATGTAAATGTACCAATAGCAATTACATTTATTGGTGTTATAACTTTTCTGCTTTCTGCTATAGGTGTTTTCGTTGGTCGCAAATTTGGTAAAAAATATAAAAGCAAGGCAGAATTTACAGGCGGCGTAATACTTATTCTTATAGGTATAAAGATATTACTTGAACATTTAAATATAATAAAATTTTAAAAAGAAAAAGCCACTTAAAAAGTGGCTTTCTTTTTTATTTCTTTTTAGCTTTGGCTTTTGGTTTGCGTTGTTTCCAGAGAAGCCATACGGGTCCTGAAATAAAGAGAGTAGAAATACTACCTGAAATCAAACCGAATGCCATCGGAATTGCAAAACTGCGAAGAGTTGAAAGACCGAATACTTCCGATACAACGATAATTGTTGCTATAGCAAGAACGGTTGTTACGGTAGTAACGATTGTACGAATCATTACCGAATTAATACTCTCGTTCACAAGTTCTACGATGTTTTTAGTCGGATACAATTTTTTGTTTTCACGCACACGGTCGTAGATAACTATTGTGTCGTTG
>JAZNUZ010000171.1:0-4652 GCA_045592605.1 Acutalibacteraceae bacterium | reverse complement strand
GCAATGGATATTACTCCTACAATGCTTAATTACGTAACGCACGCAGAAAACGAATCAATGTTTAATACACCGCCTTGCTACACAATTTATGTTGCAGGTCTTACTTTTAAGTGGATTAAGAAGTTGGGCGGTCTCGAAAGGATGGCAGAAATCAACAAAGAAAAGGCTGCAATTCTTTATGATTTCCTTGATAACAGCAAGATGTTCAAAGGCACGGTAGAAAAGGCCGACCGTTCACTTATGAACGTACCTTTCGTTACAGGTGATGAAGAACTCGATGCTAAATTTGTAAAGGTTGCCGCAGCTGCCGGTTTTGTAAATCTTAAAGGTCACCGTTCGGTTGGCGGAATGAGAGCATCGATTTACAATGCTATGCCGATTGAAGGCGTTAAAAAACTGGTTGAATTCATGGCAGAGTTTGAAAAGGAGAATGCATAATGTATAATATTAAAACCTATAACAAAATTTCCGCCACAGGACTTAAAGAGTTCGATAAAGAGAAATATGTGGTATCTGATGATGCAGAAAATCCTGTTGGTGCAGTTGTTCGTTCTGCATCTTTACACGATGTTGAATTTCCCGAATCTTTATTGGCGATTGCACGTGCGGGTGCCGGCACAAATAATATTCCGTGCGACAGATGCGCCGCAGACGGTATAGTTGTTTTCAACACACCCGGCGCTAATGCAAATGCCGTAAAGGAATTGGTACTTGCCGGTTTGCTCTTATCTTCACGCAGAATCATCCCTGCTATTGAGTGGGCTAAAACGCTCAAGGGCAACGGTGATGATGTCGGCAAGATGGTTGAAAAGGGCAAGGGCGCATTTGTTGGTCCTGAAATTCGTGGTAAAAAGCTCGGTGTTATCGGACTTGGCGCAATCGGTGTTTTGGTTGCCAATGCCGCTAACTCTCTCGGTATGAAGGTGTACGGTTATGACCCGTATCTGTCTTTAAAATCGGCTTGGAATCTTACTCACTATGCTATCCATGCAAATGATTTAAAAGAAATTTATGAAAACTGCGATTATATTACAATTCACGTGCCGCTCACACCTGATACCAAAGGATTTATTGATGCTGATGCTATCAAACAGATGAAAGACGGAGTTCGAATTCTTAACTTCTCACGTGCCGACCTTGTAAATTCTGCGGATATGATTATTGCTCTCGAATCGGGTAAGGTTGCAAGTTATGTTACCGATTTCCCGACAGATGAAATGCTCGGTATTAACGGTGCTATTGCAATTCCGCACCTTGGTGCTTCAACACCTGAATCGGAAGATAACTGTGCTACAATGGCGGCAAAAGAGCTTGTTGAGTATATCGAAAACGGTAATATAGAAAACTCGGTTAACTTCCCGACAGTATCCGCACCCAGAGCAACAGAAAAACGAGTTTGCATTATGCACAAAAACATCCCAAATATGTTGACTGCTATCACAAGCGCCGTTGCGGAAAATAATGTTAACATAGAAAATCTGCTTAATAAGTCGCGCGGTGATTTTGCTTATACAATACTTGATATAAGCGAAGCCGACTATGATGCAATTTACGAAAAAATCACAAAAATTGATGGAATTATCCGCGTAAGAATCATCTAATTGAATTGACAAAAAATATCTGCTGTGTTAAAATTTCACAGTAGATATTTTTTTATTCAGGTGATAAAATATGACAAAAATTGATATTTTTTCGGGTTTTTTAGGTGCGGGTAAAACCACACTGATTAAAAAATTAATTAAAGAAGCCTATACAGGCGAAAAATTAGTATTAATTGAGAACGAATTTGGTGAAATTGGTATAGATGGCGGTTTTCTTAAAGAGTCCGGTATTAATATAACCGAGATGAATTCCGGTTGTATTTGTTGCAGTCTTGTCGGAGATTTCGGTGAGGCTCTCAAAAAGGTTATTGAGCAATATACGCCAGACAGAATTATAATCGAGCCATCAGGTGTCGGCAAATTAAGTGATGTAATTAAGGCGGTAAAGGACCTTGATATAGATGGCGTTGTTCTTAATAGCAGTACAACGGTTGTTGATGCCAATAAATGTAAAATGTATATGAAAAACTTTGGGGAGTTTTTTGGCAATCAGGTTGAACATGCAAACTGTATTGTTTTTAGCCGCACCGCCGATATAACCGATGAAAAGTTAGCAGAAGTTTTGCTGTTGGTGAAAGAAAAAAATTCTGCCGCGACAGTTATAACTACTGATTGGAACTCTTTGAGCGGTGATAAAATTTTAGAAGCGATGGAGCATAAAAATTCGCTCGAAACAGAGATTGAGGAGTTACATCACGCGCATCATCACCATCACGATGAAGAATGTCATTGCCATGAGCACCATCATCATGAGCATGATGAAGAATGTCACTGTCATGAGCATCATCACCACCACGCTGATGAAGTTTTCACAAGCTTCGGCAGAGAAACTGCAAATAAATATACTTATGAGATGCTTAATGAAATTTTAGAAAAACTTGATAATAACGAGTTCGGCACAATTCTCAGGGCAAAGGGTATTGTTGAAACCGGTGATAAAAAGTGGCTTCATTTTGACTATGTTCCGGGTGAAGTAGAAATTCGCGAAGGAGCCGCAGATGTAACGGGCAGAATTTGTGTAATCGGTTCTCAGATTGATGCTGAAAAGTTAGAAAAATTATTCGAATTATAGGAGAAAATAATGAACATACCGGTATATCTTTTTACGGGATTTCTTGAATCGGGCAAAACAAAGTTTATTCAGGAAACATTAACCGATAAGCGTTTTAATAACGGAGAAAGAACTCTGCTACTATTATGCGAAGAAGGTATTGAAGAATATAACGAAAACGAGTTTTCCGGCAAAAATATATTTATAGAAACTGTTGATAACGCCGAGCAACTAAAATCAAATTTTCTCGAAAGTTTAGTCAGAAAACATAAGGCGGAAAGAGTTATTGTTGAATATAATGGTATGTGGCAGTTAAGCAGCCTTTTCGGGAATATGCCGCGCAAATGGGTAATTGCTCAGGAGTTTATGTTTGCCGATGCTACTACATTTTTAAATTATAATGCAAATATGCGTTCCTTGGTTGTAGACAAACTCAACACTTGTGAAATGGTGATTTTCAACCGTTACAACGATGCTGTAGATAAAATGGAACTGCATAAAATTGTTAGGGGAATTAACCGTAAGGCTAATATCGCTTACGAGAGAGTATCCGGGGACGTCGAATTTGATAATATTGAAGACCCGTTGCCGTATGATATTAACTCGGATTTTATAGAAATCGGTGATATGGATTTTGCAGTGTGGTATCGCGATTTGACCGAAGAACTCGAGAAATATGAAGGTAAACGTATAAAATTTAAAGGCATGGTTGCTAAGAGCGATAAGGTACCCGATGGTTGTTTTGTCATTGGCAGACCGGTGATGACCTGTTGTGTTGATGATATTCAATTTGCAGGACTTGCTTGTAATTATAGCGGCGCGGCGAATCTTTCGAGCAAACAATGGGTGATTGTAGATGCAGTTTTATCGTTGGAAAAGCATATAATGTACGGAAGAATTGGACCTGTACTTAATGTTTCTTCGGTATCACTCACCGATGCGCCAGAGCAACCTGTGGCAACTTTTTAATGGAGAAAATATATGCTTGAATTATGGCTGTGCCGTTATTTAATAATTATTAATCTGATTGCGATTATAGTTTGTTGTTTTGATAAATTCGCGGCACGAAAAAACTTTTGGCGCGTACGAGAAAAAGTGTTGTTTGCTATTTCCTTTTTTGGCGGTGCCGCACTTATGTATGTAACAATGCTTATTATTCGCCATAAAACTCTCCATAAAAGATTTATGATAGGCTTACCGCTGATTATTGCTTTTCATGTGTTTTTGTTGTTAATGTTTTTAACACGTACTTGACAAAATTTAAAAACAGTATTAAATTATTTATGTATTTCGAGGCAAGGTGAAATTCCTTACCGGTGGTATAGCCCACAAAGCCTTTTGGCCCGATTTGGTGAAATTCCAAAGCCGACGGTATAGTCCGGAAGAAAGAAATATGTTTTCTTGTGATTTCGCCCCGAAAAATTCGGGGCATTATTTTTTGGAGTGATATTATGAATAAAAGAGCCAATACCAAAGCCATAGCCATAACTGGTGTTTTCTGCGCACTGGCATATTTGCTTACATTTGTGTTTAGATTTAAGGTTTCTTTTTTAACGTTTGATTTTAAGGATGCAGTTATTGCATTACCGTCTTTGATTTATGGTGCACCTTACGGTATAGTTTGTTCAGCCATAGTTGCGCTTATAGAGTTTGTAACTGTAAGTGACACAGGTATATACGGTCTTTTTATGAATTTTTTGGCGAGCGGAACTTTTTCGCTTGTCTGTGGCTTAGTTTATAAATATAAAAGAACGCTTTCAGGCGCAATATTGGGGCTCATTTCTTCCTGCTTTTCTGTAACGGCAGTAATGTTATTGGCAAATATTTTTATAACTCCTTTTTATATGGGTGTACCGCGTTCGGTGGTTATTGAGTTCTTGCCGACTTTGATTTTACCTTTTAATGTTGCTAAAACCGTTATTAATTCGGCATTTACTTTACTTATGTATAAGCCGGTAACCAATGCACTTAAGCATTATGGAATAATCGAAAAATCAAAT
>JAZNUZ010000170.1:0-1864 GCA_045592605.1 Acutalibacteraceae bacterium | reverse complement strand
ACCGAATATTGTTTTCCTTTTCTGCTGAAAGAAACAACTACACCTACAATCATACTGTCGGTAATGCCAAATTCCTTTTTAAGAAGATTGTCACCGCGCATTATATAGCCATCTTTATTTTTTCCTATTATCCTATGTAATATAAATTTACCGTTTTCCAATCTGTAAAGCGGCAAATCGTACTTTTTAAGCGGTAGCACCGCTTTTTTTAATGTCACGGTATCACGGCCGCTTTTAAGCATCGGGTGCATACTGTTCCCATTTGGTGTAAATGTGGCGGTACCGCCACCATCAAGCACCGCTTGTATGGTAGGTAGTAGCTCTTCTAATTTAACGGTTTTACCCATTTATTTCACCGCTTTTCATTGTATTATAGGAAAGCTCTGCCGCGCTTATATCCATATTACAACAGAGTTTATAAACAGGCGTTGCCGAGAGCAATTTATCCATAATAGATAAAAGCGTGTCCATCTCGCTGTTTGTAAGTCTTATTGGCGTTTGCTCAAGAATTAAGGGAATCGCTTCAGATACGGTCAGTCTGCGTATACTGTTTTTTTCGGCGCGTTCTATAAAACAAATACCGCCGACTTTCGCTCTTGCATTCTGATTTATCGGGTCTTTGCCGCTAAATGGTGTACCATATGCGTAAACCGCCCCATCTATGTAACGAAGAGCAGGTTTATCATCATTAAGTATAACCGCTCTATCCCCTAAAAGTTGCAGCCACAATTTAGTATGTGTTGATTTTCCGGTGCCACTCTTTGCAGAAAACAAGTACGCCATACCATCTACAGAAACGCAGGAAGAATGAAACATCATACCACTGAATCTTAACAGTTGATGATGAAATTCATTTCCCGCAATCACATATTCATATTCATCAATATATTTATCTGTTTTGAATTTTTTAATTGCCGCCTCCAACTGCTCATCGGTAACCTTTACAGTAATATCAGGCACTGCAGTCTGGCTTATTAAATATTTTTGAGCGCGCTCTATTGTTTTTGCATATCTTAATGTCATTTCTACATTAAGGTCTGCAATATTATATAAAGCCATAACTTTACCTACCTTCTTCTACGGTTAAATAACAAAAGCAGTCTGAGCATCTGGGCGAGTGAGACAAGAAGTGCCGCAACATAGGTCATTGCTGCCGCCGAAAGAACTGTTTTGGCCCCGCGCATTTGTTCGTAGTCGCCCAAAATACCGCCATCTTCAATAGCATTTATCGCATGTCTGGAAGCGTTGAATTCAACCGGCAAGGTTACAAGTTGAAAAAGCACCACCAAACCAAACAAAACTATTCCTGCCGTTACAAATATAGGCGCATTAAAGAGAAGTCCAAACAACAAAAGCGGCCACGATAATCTTGAGCCGAGCTGGGTGGCAGGTATTATTGCTGCGCGGATTTTAATGGGCAAATATTTATGGGCATACTGTACCGCGTGACCCGCTTCGTGTGCGGCAACGCCTACCGCGGCTACCGACCTACTGTCATATACACTTTCAGACAAACGAATTACATTGGTCCTTGGGTCATAATGGTCGGTGAGATTACCTGCGGTGCGCTCTATCTTTACACCGCTGACACCATTCATACTTAATACGCGTTCGGCGGCTTCGGCGCCTGTAAGTGCGCAATATTCCTTTGAATATTTATTAAAAGAAGATTTAACAAAAATCTGCGCTATAACAGAAATGAGTATCGCAGGTAATACGAGTATAACATAATAGTAGTCGATTCCATAATAAAACGGCATAATAATCCCCCTTGGTAGAATTATACTTTGCTTTTTTAATTATTTTATACGTTGAAAAGGAATTCTACGACATCACCGTCAAGCATAACATATTCCTTGCCTTC
>JAZNUZ010000169.1:0-19057 GCA_045592605.1 Acutalibacteraceae bacterium | reverse complement strand
TTTTTGTTTGGTGGGAGAAGGTGCCTTAATGAGAACCATTTTTGCCTTTGACAAAAAGGTTTGGCGACGCAGAGTATCCACCATTTGAAGTAATAAGTAATAGTGAATAGTGAAGAAGTTCGGTGTCTGCTTCGCAGACGGATATAAAAACAGCACCCGATTGCAAAACAGAATCAGGTGCTATTCTTTTACAAATTCAATTATATCGCCCACTTCACAGTCAAGGGCATAACAAAGTGCATCAAGGGTTTTGGTGTTTATTGCTTCACCCTTTTTCATTCGATGAAGAGTATTTGCGGAAAAACCTTGTTTAATAGTAATTATGTTTTAGAAGTAGTATCAACCGGATTTTCAAACTTGTTATTTTGGGCGGCTTTAGCATTCTTTTTTGCGAAAACGCCAATAAAAAACTATTAATATAAAAACAGGTGGTTTTTAATATGTGGCTATTTTCAGTTCCATTATTTTTAATTTTAATTATTGTTTTGTTTTTAGGAGCAGGAATATTTGAGGCGATGCAAATAAATATTATGCCAATAGTTTCCATTATATTTCTAATAATAGGTGTTGTTAATCTTGTATTATGCTTTAAAAAGGAAAACAAAATAATTCCTATAATTTTTGCAGCTATCAGCATAATTATTTTTGTATGTACACTAGGAATTTCTATGAGTACAGGAGATATCCTATCGTGGATTTGGTACCATATATAAATACAATAATTAAATAGTTTTTGATTGATGTGTTTGAAATTACATAAAGCCAATGGAGCGACATAGTGGTCATTTAGAAAAATATTTCATCCTAAAATATGTAGGCGTTCAAACACATAGGTCAAAAAACAAAAATAGCACCCAATTCCAAAAGCGGAATAGGGTGCTATTTATCTTTTCTTCCTATAAAATAATCGGCTGATACTTTATAAAAATCACAAAGCCGAATTAAATCCTCTATTTTAAGTTCTGCTCGACCAATTTCTATATGATTGTATCCTTGCTGTGATTTGCTAATTACCTTGGCGACCTGCGCTTGGGTTAAGTCTTTATCTTCTCTTAATGCACGCATCCGTTCTCTATAATCCACTAAATTCTCACCTCTTTGAATTCATATTATCATACTCATAAATTGAGTATTGACAAATACTCAAAAATTGAGTATAATTGCGTTGTGCGAATAATGTCGAACTAATAAAAAGGGAGAAGAAACGTGGGATATTTATTTTTAGTATTGGCGATAATAGCTTTCTTGTGTTTAGAATGGGTGTTGGATAATATCCTATGGATCGGAGGCTTGATAATTGCTTATCTTGTATTTTCGATAATTCGTCAGATTGTTGAAGTAGGGAAAGGGTTTGATGGTGGCGAATTTGCTATAGTTTTACTTAAAATGGGATTTATAGCTGGCATTATATTTCTTATATGCATTGTTTAAAGCTATACTTAAGCTAAGGGAGAGCAAGCTTATGAAAAACTTGAAAGAAAAGATTATAGAGTTGATAAGTACGGCGAATTTTGATGGACTGCGTTGCACAATAAAAGGCGATCCCAGTATGAGAGAAATAGTTGACGCATTAAAAAGACAGAAGGAAATAGATAATTCATTAAAAGAACACAAATCAAAAATATAAAAACAAACCAGCATCATAATAGTTTGTAACACCAAATACAGAAACCACCCAACAGGGTGGTTTCTTGTTTTACGAGAATTATCTTGCCAAAACATATTAATTCTTTGAAAATGACTTGAATATTTTGGCTATGCGAATATAATATATGTTGTTGACCGAATTTTATCGTTCAGGGGAATTATCATGACTAAACAAAAGAATTACAAAAAGACACTAATAGCTTGTTATCTCGGTTTTGTTACACAAGCTATATCTGCAAACTTTGCCCCGCTATTATTTTTAACATTTAAAAACACTTACGGAATTACCCTTGAAAAGATTGCAATGATTCCAATGGTGTTCTACTTAACACAACTGCTCGTTGACCTTGCGGCTACAAAATTTGCCGACAAAATAGGATACCGCACCTGTGTTACGGCATCTCAAGTGTTATCGGCTTTGGGGCTTGTTTTGATGGCGATTTTACCAGAGATACTCCCTGTACCGTTTATAGGTATTATGATTTCGGTAGTGCTTTATTCTATAGGCAGCGGTCTTATTGAAGTTTTGGTAAGTCCCATCGTTGAAGCGTGTCCTTTTGAAAATAAGGATGGAATGATGAGTTTGTTGCATTCTTTCTATTGTTGGGGTGCTATGGGTGTTATTTTAGGGTCCACACTCTTTTTTGCCGTATTCGGCGTAGAGAATTGGAAGATACTTACTTTCATTTGCGCGTTGGTGCCGCTGTATAACACATTCAACTTTATTAACTGTCCGATAGAGCGGTTGGTGGAAGACGGCAAGAGCATGGGTATTGGCAAACTGCTGAAAACACCGATATTCTGGTTGATGATAATACTCATGGTATGTACCGGTGCATCCGAATCAACGATGGCTCAATGGGCATCGGCATTTACTGAATCTGCTATCGGCGTTTCCAAAACGGTCGGTGATTTGGCAGGACCGTGCTTGTTTGCGATGTTTATGGGTATATCCCGTATGCTATACGGTAAATTCAGCGAAAAACTTGATTTAACCAAGGTTATGCTTCTCTGCGGTGTGATGTGCGCCGGTTGTTATCTGCTCACATCTTTATCTCCGGTACCTATTCTTGGACTTTCGGGCTGTGCGCTTTGCGGTTTGGCTGTTGGTATTATGTGGCCGGGTTCTATCAGTATATCATCGCAGAAATGCCCACGCGGTGGCACTGCAATGTTTGCATTCTTAGCACTGGCCGGCGACTTGGGTGGCACGGTAAGTCCTGCTTTGGTGGGTGGTCTTTCCGAAATGGCAGGTGGAAACCTTAAAATAGGTTTACTTTTTGCTACGCTGTTCCCCATAATACTGGTTGTTGGATTAATTATTTTAAAAGGGTTAAAAAATATCAAATCAGGGATTTAAAAGACCAACTTTAATTTGGCATATAAATAGTTTGTAACACCAAATACAGAAACCACCCAACAGGGTGGTTTTTGTTTGGTGGGAGAAGGTGCCTTAATGAGAACCATTTTTGCCTTTGACAAAAAGGTTCGGCGAAGGCAGAAAACAAGGGAATAACCGTTCCTTTCTGGAAATAAAAAATAGGTGTATTTATATATTATAATGTATTGAATTTTTAGTTTTTATGTATTAAAATAAAATATAGAAATCTTCAAATGGGGGGATTTTTATGCAAAGAGAAGTTTTTAGTCAGATTGATAAAATAAGTGATGCATACGTAGATATCTGGGAAGACGTATGTAATATTGAAAGTCCGTCAAATGATAAGGCGGGTGTAGACCGTGTCGGAGAATATTTTTGTAAAATTGCTGAAAAAAGAAACTGGAAAATTGAAGTTTTTGAGCAACAGCGTTTTGGAAATGTTGTTTGTATTACTATGAATCCCGAATCTGATAATCAGCCAGTAGCGCTCTCAGGACATATGGATACTGTCCATCCTGTGGGCTTATTTGGAACACCTGCGGTGCGTCGCGAAAATGAAAAAATATACGGCCCTGGCGTAATAGATTGCAAGGGTGGAATTGTTGCAGGATTTTTAGCAATGGATGCGCTCCAAATATGCGGATTTAAGGAACGTCCCGTTATGATGCTGCTTCAAAGTAATGAGGAAATAGGCAGCAATCTTGATTGTAAAGGGCCGATAAATTACATATGCAAAAAGGCGGCGGATGTAGTTGCGTTTTTAAATCTTGAAGGACACGGAGAATTTGACAATATAAACTGCCTTGTCAGAAAAGGCATTGCAGTTTTTGAGTTTAAGGTTAAGGGAATAGCAGCGCATTCTTCTTTGTGTGCCAGAAGGGGTGCGAGTGCCATTACTGAAGCGGCACACAAGGTAATTGAGTTGGAAAAATTAAAGGATGATAGTGGGGTTACCTGCAACTGCGGCGTAATTTCAGGCGGTACGGTATCGAATTCCGTGGCGGCTGAGTGTAGGTTTAAAGCGGATGTCAGATTTTCTACACAAGAAGAGTACAAGACAGCCCTTGAGCATTTACAAAAAATTGCAGATACCGTATATGTTGACGGCTGTACCTGTGAAATGGTGCAAACTGCGCTTCGTCCTGCAATGGAACTTACTGATAAGAATATGAAGCTATTTGAAAAGACAAACGAGATTTTCGAGAAAAACGGTTTATCTCGCTTGGAAATCGGCAAGGGCCACGGCGGCTCGGATGCTTCTGATGCTACCTGCTATGGAATTCCTTGTATGGATGCCATTGGTGTTAGCGGCGGATGTGGTCATTCGGTAGACGAATATGCAAATATAAGCTCTTTGGCTGAATCTGCCAAACGTATTGCTTCGATTATATGCGGCATATAAACCACATAAACGGCAGTAAAAGTGGATTTGCTTAGAAATTGCACACCACCCGTAAGAATTTTTCGGGTGGTGTTTTAAAATACACCTTGACTTTAGCGCGGTGATGTGTTAACATAGTATAGTATTAAATTTTAAGGAGAAAAATTATGCAAAGATTCCGTTCAGATTCTATCGACAGGTTGTTTAAAACACTATTAAATTTAGAAAGTATAGATGAGTGCTATAACTATTTCGAAGACCTTTGCACCATAAAGGAAATTCAGGATATGGCGCAAAGACTTGATACGGCAATTCTTCTTTCAAAAGGAAACAGTTATCAGAAAATCACCGAACAGGTGGATGTTAGCACCGCTACTATCGGTAGGGTAAGCAAATGTCTGAATTACGGTAGCGGCGGATATAAAAACGCTATAGAAAAATTAGAAAAGATGGGTGAAATTAATGAATAATAAGCCATCTTTGAATTTTAACGAAAGAGTAATCTTTTCGCTTCGCTCACTCTATTTGGCTCGCGGTTATACACCGTATAAAATGAGCAAGTTTGAAGAGTATGATTTGTACGCACGTAATAAGGACTTTTTGATTTCGGATAGCGTTATTACATTTACCGATACAAACGGAAAACTTATGGCGCTTAAACCCGACGTTACCCTTTCTATAATAAAAAATACAGATACCGATACACAAACACAAAAGGTTTTCTATAATGAAAATGTATATCGTATTTCAAGCGGAAGTAATACCTATAAGGAAATTATGCAGGCGGGGCTCGAGTGCTTCGGGGATATTGATGACTACAGTATCTGCGAAGTGATTACCCTTGCCGCCGAAAGTCTTAAGACCATTTCGGATGACTTTGTGCTTGATATTTCTCATTTGGGACTTTTAGAAAACATAATGGGAGATTTTGGAATACCAGAGACTCTTTCTGCCGAAATTTTAAAGCTCATAGGTGAGAAAAACACACACGAAATAGTAAGTCTTTGCAAAAATTCGGGGGTGACAGATGAGAATGCCGAGTTGTTAAAACTTCTGGTGTCTGCGGCAGACAGTCCTATGGATATTTTGCCGAAACTCCAAAGCGTACTACAGAGCAAAACCGATATAACACCCATAAAACAGCTTATAAATATTTGTTCTTCGCTCGACAGTGAGATACTAAAGAAAATCAGAATAGATTTTTCCGTTGTAAATGATACAAAGTACTATAACGGAATTGTGTTCAAAGGCTTTATTAAAGGAATACCTACAAGTGTATTATCGGGCGGCCAATACGATAAACTGATGCAGAAAATGAAGCAAAAAAACGGGGCAATCGGCTTCGCAGTTTATCTTGATATGCTTGAAAGATTTAATACAGTATCTTCTGAATATGATGTAGATATACTGCTAAACTATGATGACACGGCTTCTCTTACAGAACTTAATAAATATGTTGAAGGTCTTACAAAAGACGGAAAAAAGGTTTTTGTATCAAAACAGATTCCGCAGAACATTAAATATAAAGAGCGTATATGCTTTAACGGAAAGGCGGAGAGATAATGAAAACAATGCTTAATATCGCTTTACCTAAAGGCAGACTCGGTGAAAAGGTATACGCTATGTTTGAAAAGGCGGGATTTGAATGCCCATCTATAAAGGAAAACAATCGTAAACTTATTTTCGAAAACCAAGAGCTCGGTGTCCGTTATTTTTGGGTGAAACCTTCGGATGTTGCAATATATGTTGAGCGCGGAGCCGCCGATATAGGTGTGGCGGGTAAGGATATTCTGCTTGAATACGCGCCCGATATATATGAGTTACTTGACTTGAATATTGGAAAATGCCGTATGGCAGTGGCGGCTAAAAAGGATTTTCGGTATGATAGAAACCGTACTCTTCGCGTTGCTACAAAATTCAAGAATATTGCAAGTGGGTATTATCGTTCGCTGGGAATGGATATTGACATAATTCACCTTAACGGCTCGATTGAAATTGCACCTATTCTTGATTTATCTGATGTAATTGTTGATATAGTTGAAACGGGGACAACGCTCAAAGAAAACAACTTAGAAGTTTTTGAAGAAATAGTTCCAATAAGTGCCCGACTTATTTCAAACAAAACAAGTTTCAAGTTCAAAAAAGAAATGATAGAGAAAATTGTGAGTGAAATAGCCGAGCAAACGGAGGCATAAGAATGATTAAAATTTTAAAATACGGCGAAGTGCCGAACGATGAGATTTTCTCCCGCGGAACTTCCGATGCAAATGTCGAAAAAACAGTTGCCGATATAATAGAAAATGTTAAAGCAAACGGGGATAAGGCACTATACGAATATTCTGAAAAATTTGATAAGGCAAAACTATCTTCTTTGCTCGTAAGTCGCGAAGAGATTGATGCGGCGGTAGAAAAGGTAGAGCCTGAATTTTTGCGAATTTTGGAAAAGGCGGCGGAAAATATTCGCGCATTTCATAAAAAACAGGTTCGCACAGGCTTTACAATAAATGGCGAAGATGGTATAGTAATAGGACAAAAGATAGTGCCGGTTGACAGAGCCGGTCTTTATGTGCCGGGCGGCACTGCCGCATACCCATCTACCGTGCTTATGGATTCTATCCCCGCAAAAATAGCGGGTTGTAAAGAAGTTGTAATGGTAACTCCGCCAAGTAATGATGGCAGTGTGAATCCTGTTATTCTTGCGGCGGCAAAAATTGCGGGGATTGATAAAATATTCAAAGTCGGCGGCGCACAGGCTATTGCTGCTTTAGCCTACGGCACCGAGAGTATACCCAAGGTAGATAAAATTGTGGGTCCCGGTAACGCCTTTGTTGCCGAAGCAAAAAAACAGGTTTTCGGTCAGGTGTCTATTGATATGATAGCCGGTCCCAGTGAAATTTTAATTTTGGCAGACAGTAAAACTGTTCCCGCTCATGCGGCGGCGGATTTGCTATCCCAAGCAGAGCACGACAAAATGGCAAGTGCGGTGCTTGTGACCGATTCTATGGAGTTGGCAACAGCGGTAAGCGAAGAACTTGAAAAACAGATACCGAAACTTCTTCGTAGTGAAATTGCCAGAGCATCTATAGATAACAACGGAAAAATTATCGTTGCCGATACTTTGATAAGGGCAATAGAAATTTCCAATGAAATTGCACCCGAACACTTAGAACTTTTGGTGGATAATCCGTTCGATTATCTTGACAGTATCCGCCACGCAGGGTCTGTCTTTATGGGAAGAAACTGTCCTGAAGCGCTTGGCGACTATTATGCAGGACCTAACCACACTCTCCCCACAAGCGGTACCGCAAAATTCTCAAGTCCCTTATCGGTTGATGATTTTATAAAGAAAACACAGTACACATATTATACAAAGGAAGCGCTTAGCAAGGTGGCAAAAGAGGTGGCTTTCTTCGCCGAGAAGGAAGGTCTTACTGCCCACGCAAAAAGCGCCGTAATTCGTACGGAGGAGAATTAAGTGAGTCGTTTTTTAAGCGAAAAGTATAAGAGCCTTACCCCATATACGCCCGGGGAACAACCAAGAGATATGCAATATATAAAACTTAATACCAACGAGTCCCCGTTTCCGCCGTCCCCGCTGACACAAAGTATGGCAGCAGCGGCGGCAGAGAATTTACAACTCTATTCCGACCCTGAGTGTACAGATTTGGTAAACACTGCGGCAGAATATTTCGGTGTAGAAAAGGATGAAATTCTTTTCACAAACGGCTCGGATGAAATTTTGAATTTTGCCTTTATGGCTTTTTGTGATGGAAAGTGCGGCGCAGCGTTTCCGGATATAACCTACGGGTTTTATTCGGTTTTTGCCGAACTTAACGGTGTGCCGTATACCACCATACCGCTTAAGGATGATTTCTCGGTAAATATAAACGACTATCTGTCTATGTGTAAAACAATATTTCTTGCAAACCCAAACGCACCGACAGGAATTGCGCTCAGTGTGGGAGAAATAGAAAAAATTATTGCTTCCAATAAAGATAATATAGTGGTAATAGATGAAGCGTATGTTGATTTTGGTGCAGAAAGTGTCGTACCGCTTATAAAGAAATATAATAATCTGTTGGTTGTTGGGACCTTTTCAAAATCGCGTTCCCTTGCGGGTGGCAGACTCGGTTTCGGTATAGCAAACAAAGAACTTATAAGAGATTTAAACACCATTAAATATTCTACCAATCCGTACAATGTAAACCGTATGACTATGGCGGCAGGTATCGGCGCTCTAAAGGATGACGGTTATACAAAGAATAACTGTCAGGAAATTCAGCAAATGCGCGACTGGACCGAAAAGCAGTTAACAGAACTTGGGTTTACATTTACAAAATCCCTTGCAAACTTTATCTTCGCTAAGCACGAAAAGTTTAGCGGCAAAGAAATATATCTTTCCTTAAAAGAAAAGGGAGTACTCATTCGCCACTTTGATAAGGAAAGACTGTACGACTACAATCGCATTACAATAGGAAATAAAGAGCAAATGACAATATTTATTGAAACCTTAAAAAAGGTTTTGGAGGAACTGAAATGAGAGTCTCTACAATAAAGCGCAAAACGGCAGAAACAGATATCTGTCTTGAGTTGAACCTTGACGGAAAGGGCGACAGCAAAATCAATACAGGTTGCGGTTTTCTTGACCATATGCTGACACTTTTCGCCAAACACGGCAGATTTGATTTAGAAGTCGTATGTCAAGGGGATACCGAAGTCGATGACCACCACACAGTAGAAGATGTCGGTATATCGCTCGGCCTTGCGTTTAAAGAAGCGTTATCGGACAAAAAAGGTATTGTCCGTTACGGATATATGGTGCTTCCTATGGATGAAGCGCTTATACTCACCGCCATCGATTTTTCGGGCAGATGTTATTTGGGCTTTGATATGGATATACCTGCCGAAAAGGTAGGCACATTTGATACCGAACTTGTTGAAGAATTCTGGTATGCATTTGTAAGGAATGCCGAGTGCACTCTGCATATTAAAGAAATCGATGGTGTGAACTCACACCATATTATAGAAGGGGCATTTAAATCGGCGGCGCACAGCATTAAGGATGCCGTTAAGATTGACCCCGAATTAAACGGAGAAGTCTTGTCCACGAAAGGTGTTTTATAATGATAGCCATTGTCGATTACGGTGTGGGAAATCTTTTTTCCCTAAAAAGTTCACTTGCTGCTATCGGTGAACAGGTAACGGTAACTTCAGATAAAGAAGAATTAAATAATGCCGACCAGATTATTCTGCCGGGTGTCGGCGCATTTCAGGATGCCGCAAGAAAATTAAGAGAAAGCGGACTTGATAAAACTCTTATAGAATTAGCAGGAAGCGGCAAACCGATTCTTGGGATTTGTCTTGGTATGCAACTGCTTTTTGAAGAGAGTTACGAATATGGTGTTCACAAAGGTCTCGGCCTTATAAAAGGAAAGGTAAAACCTATAAAAGATGTAATACCAAACGGTTATAAAATTCCGCATATTGGGTGGAATCCTTTGATTTTCAAAAAAGAAACACCTTTATTTAAAGAGATAAAGGAAAACGACAGTGTATATTTCGTACATTCGTTTTATGCGGCCGACTGTGATGAATCGGTTTTAGCCACTGCTGAATACGGCGCCGAACTCACGGCGGCGGTTGGCAGAAAAAACGTTTTCGGTTGTCAGTTCCATCCTGAAAAGAGCGGAAAGGTCGGACTTGCCATACTTAAGGCGTTTGCAAATATAAAGGAGAGCGACATATGATAATTTATCCCGCAATCGATTTGTTCGGCGGTAAAGCAGTGCGCCTTTTTAAAGGCGACTATAAACAGATGACCGTTTTTAACGATAACCCGATAGAAGTGGCAACAGATTTTAAAAACAGCGGTGCTACACATATACATTTGGTGGATTTAGAAGGCGCAAAAAGCGGCGAGACCCCCAATATAGAAACCGTTTTAAATATAAAGAAAAATACAGGACTTTTTTGTGAAATAGGCGGCGGTGTAAGAGACCTTGATACCATAAGAAAATATATAGATGCAGGGATAGACCGTGTAATTCTCGGTACCGCGGCGGTAACAGAACAAGGTTTTGTAAAGTCGGCGGTGGAAAAATACGGCGATAAAATTGCCGTGGGAATAGATATAAAGGATGGTTTTGTTGCCATTAAGGGTTGGACCGAAACTTCGGGTCTTGAAGCATTTGCGTTTTGTAAAGAGATGGAAGAAATCGGTGTAAAAACCGTTATCTGCACCGATATTTCAAAGGATGGTGCGATGCAGGGTACAAACCACGCGCTTTACCGCGAACTGAGAGAAAAATTCAGTCTTAATATTATAGCTTCGGGCGGAGTGTCATCTATAGAAGATATCGAAAAACTGGCATCTCTCGATTTGCACGGCGCTATAATCGGCAAGGCATATTATACAGGAGCCATCGACTTGAAAACGGCAATAGAGGTGGCAAAATGATAACAAAAAGAATAATTCCCTGCCTTGATGTTAAGGATGGCAGGGTTGTAAAAGGCGTAAATTTTGAAGGGTTAAGCGATGTATCTTCTCCCGTTTCACTCGCCAAATATTATAGCGAATGCGGTGCCGATGAACTTGTCTTTTATGATATAACCGCATCATCTGACGGTAGGCGCATTTTTACCGATATTCTTTACGAGACCGCAAAAAGCGTGTTTATTCCGCTAACTGTCGGCGGTGGTATCAACACTCTCGATGATTTCGACAGGGTACTGAAATTCGGCGCAGATAAGGTAAGTGTGAATTCGGGCGCTATAAAAAATCCCGACCTTATAGGCGCGGCAGCAAAACTGTACGGCGACCAATGTGTTGTGCTGTCGGTTGATATAAAACGTGTCGATGGTAAATTCTGTGTCTTTGCAAAGGGCGGCAGAGAAAACACCGGTATGGATGCTATAGAATGGATAAAACGCGGCGTGGGAAACGGTGCCGGAGAAGTAGTTGTAAATTCCATTGATACCGATGGAGTAAAAAAAGGTTTTGACCTTGAGTTGTTAGATGTGGTATGTAACGCGGTGTCGGTGCCTGTAATAGCATCCGGTGGCGCCGGTAAAATAGATGACTTCATTACACTTTTCGGTACTCTACCTAAGGTAGATGCAGGACTTGCAGCATCTATTTTCCACTTCGGTGAAGTTAAAATTGCCGATCTTAAAGCAGAAATGGCAAAAAACAATATTCCTACAAGACTGTAGCGGTGCTTTTCACCCGAATCATTCTTATAATGCGTAAAGGAGAACAATATGTTAGATATTAAAACCTTAAAATTTGACAAAGATGGACTTATCCCGGCGATAGTGGTGGACTCGGTTTCAAAAAAGGTCCTGACTCTCGCATATATGAACGAAGAGAGCCTTAAAATTTCTATGGAAAAAGGGCTGACCACATTTTACAGCCGTTCAAGACAAGAACTTTGGCTTAAAGGGGAAACCAGCGGCAACTATCAGCACATAGTATCAATAACTGCCGACTGCGATAACGATGCATTAGTAGTGGTGGTGGAACCCGATGGCCCTGCCTGTCATAAGGGGACCTTCTCTTGCTTCGAGAACCCCGTTTTCCAGAGTGATGAGCTGCATGAGTTTTCTTATGAAGGGTTAATGGAACTCATTCGCGGCAGAAAAACGGATAAAAAAGAAGGCTCTTATACAACCTATCTGTTTGAAAAAGGTATTGATAAAATACTCAAAAAGGTTGGAGAAGAGTCGACAGAAGTTATCATAGCCGCGAAGGATAATGACAAAGCCGAAACGATATATGAAATTGCAGACCTTGCCTATCACGTAATGGTACTTATGATAGAGATGGGAATATCACTCGAAGATATCCACAAAGAACTCGCTTCCCGACATGTAATAGACCATAAGGTAAAGCAGGAGAAAATGACAAAATGATAATTCGTGATCTTCACGTTCACACAACATATTCGGATGGAAAAGACAGCCCCGAAGAAGTAGTATTATCGGCTATAGAAAAGGGAATTAGTGTATTGGGTTTTTCGGACCATTCCTACACACCTTTTGATACAGAATATTGCTTAAAAAAAGAAAAAATATCCGAATATATCGAAGAAATACATTCACTCAAGGAAAAATACAAGGGTAGTATCGAAATTTTGTGCGGAATCGAACAGGATTTTTATTCGACATATCCGACTGACAATTTCGATTATGTAATAGGCTCGGTGCATTATTTCAAATTAGGTGATAACTATATTTCAGTTGATGAAACCGCCGAAACACTAAAAAGAGCCGCAAAAGAATATTTTGGCGGAGATATTTATTCCCTTGTCGAAGAGTATTATAAAAATGTCGGTCTGGTGGCTGAAAGGTTAAGAGCCGATATTATCGGACACATCGACCTAATAACAAAGTTTAATGAAAACGGTGAAATTTTCGATACAAAGCATCCGCGCTATGTAGCGGCAGTAAAAGCCGCAGTAGATAAACTGCTTGGCGCCGATATCCCGTTTGAAATCAACACAGGTGCCGTTTCCCGCGGCTACAGAACAACACCGTACCCATCATATGATATAATGGAATATATCCAAAAAAACGGCGGAAAATTTATCCTTTCAAGCGATGCTCATAGTAAAGAAACGCTTATTTTTAGATTTGATAATTTTTATGAAAGGGTTAAGGAAAAATGAGCAAAATAGAAGAAATTGATAAGAATTTTAAGGTTAATATCAATATTCAAAAAGAGGATATAGTTTTCCATTCTGTTTTAAGTGAACCGTTTAGTATACACGGGGTTTTTTATGAAGGTGGCAGGTTTCATAGAATGCCCGAAGACACCGCAAAAGGCGTTAGTGACGGTGTTTATTATAATAACACATCCACCGCAGGTGGCAGAGTACGGTTTCGGACAGACAGTGAATATGTAGCCGTTTCGGTAAAAATGGGCAGAATATCCAGAATGCCGCATTTTGCGCTTACTGGTACTGCAGGACTTGATATGTATGTAAAGGAAGATGCAGAATATAATTATAGGACTACCTTTGTACCACCTTATGAAATGGAAGACGGGTACGAAGCGGTTTATACCTTTCCGAATAAAAAGTTGCGAGAAATTATGATTAATCTTCCGCTTTACAGCGAAGTGACTAATATGTACATAGGTTTGCAAAAAGACACAGAGCTTTTGGTATCTACGCCCTACAGCAAGGACGGAAAAATTGTGTATTACGGAAGTTCGATTACTCAAGGCGGGTGCGCGTCGCATCCGGGCAACGCTTATCCCAGTATATTATCAAGACATTTTGATATAGATTATATAAATCTCGGTTTTTCGGGCAACTGCAAGGGCGAACAGACCATGGCAGATTATTTGGCGAGTCTTGATATGAAGTTGTTTGTGTTGGATTACGACCATAATGCGCCAAACGCCGAACACCTTTTAAATACCCACGAAAATGTGTTCAAGACGGTCCGTGCGGCGCATCCTGAATTACCAATAATTATAATGAGTGCAACGTCTTTTATGAAGGCCAAGGAAGAAAGACGGCAGATCATTTATTCCACATATAAAAACGCTGTGGATAAGGGCGATAAGAACGTTTATTTCTGGGATGCCACTAAGGAGTTTTCCGATTACGAAGATTTTGGCACGGTAGAAGGCTGTCATTCAAACGATATGGGTTTTTGGGCAACGGCAAAGTCCCTCCAAAAATTAATAGAAAAGATAATATAAAAAGCACCCGAAAGGGTGCTTTAATTATTTGAATAAATATTCTGTTAATTTTTCTACATCTCTATCAAAAAGGTAACCTTCAATTCCTGCATTTACCGCGCCGTTTATGTTCTTTTGGCTGTCATCAATAAAAATACAGTCTTCGGCACCGAGATTATATGTATTTAAAAGGTGAAGAAAAATTTCTTTTTCGGGTTTCACAATACCGAGCGGACCCGAAAAAACAAGCCCATCAAAAAGGGAAAACAGTTCGTTTATGGGTGCAATATTTTTATAAACTTCAGCAAAACCAATGCTTATGTTGGATAGCAAAAATATCTTTTTTCCGCTTTCCTTAAGCTTTTTTACAAGCTCTGGCATACCATCAATAAACGGCAAATTATAAGCCCAGTTTTTATAGACCTTTGCGGCGACTTCATGCAAACGGGCGGGTAACATTGCGCAAAAACCGCCTATAACTTCGCTATCGGTAATTGAGCCATCATCAAGCGGGTCCCAGAATTTTCGGTCGAAAACGGCATCGGCTACCTTTTTTGCATCGTTCTCATCGGTTACATACCGACTTGTCATATATTCGGGAGAAAATTCAACCAACACCTTGCCGAAATCAAAAATAATATTGTTTTTCAAAAAAATCATTCCTTAAAAGCGGTTACGTTTTGATTTTAACAGTTTATAATATATTTGTCAATTCGTATAAGCCGTTTGACTTGTTTTTTGGCTCTTAAAATGGTATAATTCAAAAAAAGATATATTTTTTGGAGAACAAAATGGAAATTGTTTTATTAACGGCGCTCGGTGTCGGCGGCGCTACTGTGATGGGCGCTGCGATTGGCTTTCTGTTTAAGAATATTTCGCATAAGTTCAGTGATATGGTGTTAGGCTTTGCCGCAGGTGTTATGATGTGTGCGGCGGTGGTGGGCCTTGTTTTGCCATCGCTCGAAAGCGACAGCGCTTTTGCACCGCTTATAACCGTGGTGGGAATATTCTGCGGCGCGGCGGTGCTGAATATAATCGACCGCGCAGTTCCGCATCTTCACCGACTTGCAGGAAAAGATACCGAAAATCACCCCGAAAAAAATATGCAGATTAATAAAATCCTGCTTTTTGTTATGGCGATTGCAATACATAATTTCCCCGAAGGTATAGCCGCGGGAGTGGGTTTTGGCTCGGGTAATACCGCCGATGCCATCACTATTGCGGGTGGTATCGCGCTTCAGAACATACCCGAAGGCATGGTAATTATAGCTCCATTACTTGCATCGGGAATAAACAAAAGAAACACATTTTTAATAGCATCCGTTACGGGATTTATTGAAGTGATAGGCACTTTTTTAGGTTATTTTGCGGTCAGTCTCTCAAGCGCTGTTTTACCCTTTGCACTCGCTTTTGCGGGTGGCACAATGTTGTATATAATAAGTGATGAAATGATACCCGAAACCCATGCACACGGTAATGAGCGCAGTTCCACATACGCGCTGCTTGTAGGTTTTTGTCTTATGCTTTTGGTCGATTTTTATTTGTAGGGAGAAAAAGAATGATAAGTATTGTTGTACCTGTATTTAATGAACAAGCGGCTCTGCCGTATTTCTTTAAAGAACTGTTATCAGTAACAGACAGTATGGCAGAACAGGAGTTTGAATTTTTATTTGTAAATGATGGCTCTGCCGACCGGTCACTCGAAATCATCAAAACTTTGGCAGAAAAAGATAAAAGGGTGAAATATGTTTCTTTCTCGCGCAATTTTGGAAAAGAAGCGGCTATATATGCGGGACTTAAATATTCCAAGGGTGATTTTGTAGCTATTATGGATGCCGATTTGCAGGACCCGCCGTCATTACTCCCCGAAATGCTTAAAGAAGCGGTCGATGGAAAATACGATAGCGTTGCCACAAGGCGTGTAAACCGTAAAGGTGAGCCGCCGATACGCTCATTTTTTGCAAGAAGATTTTATAAACTGATGAATAAGATTTCCGACACAGAACTCGTAGACGGCGCCAGAGATTACCGATTTATGAACCGAAAGTTTGTAGATGCTATACTCAGTATGGGTGAGTACAACAGATTTTCGAAAGGTCTTTTCGGTTGGGTTGGCTTTAAAACAAAATGGCTCGAATTTGAAAACCGCGAACGCATTGCGGGGGAATCAAGATGGTCTTTCGGCAAACTGCTTTTATATGCCACCGATGGTATTGCCGCGTTTTCGACCACACCGCTTGTTATATCTGCCGTAACGGGAGTTATACTCAGTTTGTTGGCATTTATCGCCCTTATATTTATAATAACAAGGCGGCTCATCTTTGGCGATGCCGTTCAGGGTTGGGCATCTATGATATGCGTAATGCTTTTGTTGGGTGGCATACAACTTTTATTCATGGGTGTGCTGGGACACTATATGGCAAAAACATACCTTGAAACCAAAAAAAGACCTATATTTATACCAGATGAAACCAATATAAAAATAGATTAATTTTAATTCTTGAAATCTAAATAAAAAAATGATATAATTATAGCGTATAAAATAAAAAGGAGTAAAGTTATGAAAAAAATTATTTCTCTCTTGCTTGTGATAGCATTGGCTTTCACACTCGTTGCTTGCGGTGGTACAGGCAGCACATTAACAATGGGTACAGGCGGAACCGCGGGTACATATTACGGTTACGGCGGTATTCTCGGTAACCAGATAAAAACCACAACAGGAATCACTGTAAATGTTGTTTCAACCGATGGCTCAAAAGCTAACATTCTCGGTATTGATGCCGGTAACTATCAATTAGGCACCGTTCAGTCCGATGTTATGGCTTATGCTTGGGATGGCGCACGTTCGTTCGAAAAGGAAGGTAAAATTGAGTCCTTCCGTGTAATCGGCGGTCTTTATGCAGAAGCAGTTCAGCTTGTTACAATGGACCCCAACATTAAGAGTGTTGCAGACCTTCGCGGCAAAAAGGTATCTATAGGTGCCGCAGGTTCAGGCGTTTATTTTAATGCAGTTGACATACTCGCTGCTGCCGGTATGACAGAAAATGACATCGTTCCGCAGTATCAGTCTTTTGCTGACTCGGCAGATGCATTAAAGGACGGCAAAATTGATGCCGCATTTATCGTAGCAGGTGCTCCGACTCCTGCAATTCAGGAACTTTGCACAACAACAAGTGCTTACCTTGTTCCGATTGATGGCGACATTGCCGCAAATCTTATGAATTCTTCAAAATTCTATACTACATACAAAATTCCGGCAAACACTTACGACGGACAGACTGCAGATGTTACAACAGTTACTGTTAAAGCAACACTTATTGTAAGCGCAGCTACTTCCGAAGAAGATGTATACAACATTACAAAGGCTATCTTTGATAATAAAGAAGCTATCACTACAGCACACGCTAAAGGTGCGGAGTTATCACTTGAGAATGCCACACAGGGTATGACCGCTCCTTTCCACAAGGGTGCCGCTAAGTACTTTGCAGAAAATAATATTACTGTAGAGTCTAAGTAATTCAATCTGTTTGCACTTGATTGGCTGCAGAAAATTTTACTGCAGCCAATTTTCTTATATAAATATAGAAGGAGGATTCTATGTCTTTTTTTAAGAAAAAGAAGGTCGCTGAAAACACAGAAAATATGGACCTTGATTCAGTAATGAAAAAATTTGACCGTGAATCCAACACTCGTGTATGGGAAGGTACGCCGAGACTCATTGTAAACTGCATTCTTGCGGCGTTTTCAATTTTCTGTATATATGTAACCTTGTTCGCAACCTGGCTTGATGAAATTCGCCTTACTTCCTTTATGGCGTTTATTATGTTTATAGGATTTTTGGTTTTCCCCGCAAGAAAGGGAAACCAAAAGGTTAATTATATGCCGTGGTACGACATTCTGCTTATGTTAGCAGGTACAGGTGCGTTTCTCTATTATACCGTTAATGCGGTGCAAATTGTTTCCCGTTATAAAATCACATCAATCGAAGTGGTAATCGGTATTGTAGGTATCTTGTGTCTTGCAGAGCTTTGCAGAAGAAGTGTTGGATTGCCCATTTTGTGCGTGGCAGGGGCATTACTTGTCTATGCGCTTATCTGGGGTTCTACAAACCCGAGCATAATTGCGCGTATAACCGAAAATGTACGCGTGTTGTTCTATTCAAAGGAAGGTATACTTTCAACCCCTATTAATGTGTGTTCAAAGTATATCGTTATGTTTATAATTTTCGGAGCGTTTTTAGAGCGCACGGGAATTGCCGATTTCTTTATTCAGATTGCAAATGCGCTTGTTGGCCGCTTTTCAGGCGGTCCCGCTAAGGTTGCGGTTGTTGCGAGTGCTTTGGAAGGTATGGTGTCGGGCTCATCGGTTGCAAACACCGTAGGCTCGGGTGCAGTTACAATTCCGCTTATGAAGAGAACGGGTTATAAACCCGAATTTGCCGCTGCGGCAGAAGCATCGGCTTCAACCGGCGGACAGATAATGCCGCCTATTATGGGCGCCGCCGCTTTCCTTATGGCAGAAACGGTCGGTGTTCCGTACTCGAATATTGTAGTTAAGGCGATTTTACCGGCAGTTCTTTACTTTGCGGGTGTGTTTATCACAGTACACCTTGAAGCTAAAAAAGAAGGTCTCCGCGGACTTACAAAAGAAGAATTACCGCGACTCAAACCCCTTCTTAAACAGACATATTTATTGCTTCCGCTTATACTGCTTATCTATCTTGTAGGTACAAGTAAGCGTTCTATTGCCTATGCTGCGGCAATCGCAATAGTTGTAGCAATCATTGTAAGTATGTTCAAAAAAGAAACCCGTATGACACCTATGAAACTGCTTGAAGCATTGGCGGCAGGCGGTCGAGGTATGATTACCGTTGCTGCGGCTTGTGGTGTTGCAGGTATTGTGGCTGGTGTAATCGGCGTTACGGGACTGGCATATATGCTCTTTAACGGCATCGTAACAC
>JAZNUZ010000168.1:0-4138 GCA_045592605.1 Acutalibacteraceae bacterium | reverse complement strand
CGACTCACTTTCAAAACCTGTGCCAAAAGCCGAGAACTCAGCTGTCCCTGAGAAAATCGAAATGCACAAGGAAGAAAAGCCCACCGCTCAAATTCCTACCATTTCTGATATAGACAACACCGATGACTTTGCCGAAAAAACCGTACTTTTTGATGCGGTGAATGATAATGAGAATTACGAAGACATCACAAGCGGAACAAAAATAATCGACCTTTCAAACGAGATGTTTGAACAGGAGCAACAACAACCACCAACCCTGCTTGTTAATCCGTTTTTAATGGAAAACGAATCTTTTAAGGTTGATGATGACTATTTTAGCTTCAGTGATGCGAAAAGGATCGGTATGCGACTCGTAAACAAGCTCAAGTCTTCGCGTACCAGACTTCTTCTCACTTTCATTCTCGAGTTGTTTTTTATTGCGCCTTTAATACCTACTATTCACGATATGCTTTATATTAATCAGACCTTTTTCTCAGTTGTAAGTTCGGCTGTTTTTGCGGTCATTTGTCTGATTAACTATGATGCTTTTACCGCAATAATTTCACTTTTTAAAAAGCAGTTTGTACCTGAAAGCGTTTCGGGAATTCTGGGAGTTTTCTCGTTATTATATTCGCTTCAATCACTGATTTCGGGCAAAAACCCCTATTATATTCTGTTGTTTGTAAGTTTGAATTTTATCTTTAAAACTATAGCTATGTTTATGCGAGACTCGTATATATTAGGGAATTTCAAAATTATTGCATCGAGAAACAAAAAATTTGCAGTTAAATTTATTGATGACAGACAAATAACATTTGCAATGGCTAAAAATTCCGTAGATGGTGATGTGCTTGTAGGAATTGATTCGCCTTGTATAAATGTTCACAATTTTTTGAGAAATACCGAAATTGATAAAGTCACAAATAATTCTTTTTCTGTCTATGTCTTAATTTCCGTAATTATTTGTTCATTAATCAGTGTTTTTTACGGTATTTATACTGCATCTCTCAACGGTTTTCTTATGTCACTTACCGTATTTTCCGCGCTTTTATTCTCACCAACTATTTTATTTACCGATATCCTACCGCTTCGCTCTGCATCAAAACGGCTTAACCGTTTAGGCGGTATGATTACAGGTAGCACCGCGGCGAATAAAATAGAACTGGCAAACGCCGTAACCTTACGTTCTCGCGATTTGTTCCCAAGCGGCACTATCTCTCTTGCAAATATGAAGGTGTTGGACCCCAACAAAATCGATGATACCCTTTTACTTGCCGCTGCTATAACAAAACAAATTGACAGTCCGTATCACGCTATTTTTTCTGAAATTGCCAAATCAGGTGAAAACGAAATTCCTATTGCCGATTCAGTTAAGTACGAAGAAAGACTCGGCATTAGCGGATGGGTCGGAAATAAACACGTATTTATCGGAAACCGTACACTTCTTGAAGCTCACGGAATTAAAACTCCATCGCTTGAAGTTGATAAAAAAATACTCAGAGCCGGATATTTCCCCGTTTACGTTGCAAGTGATGAGAAACCTTGTGCCTTGCTTATGGTCAAGTATAATGTAAGTGAATCTCTGGCGTACGAAATACAAAAATTATGCGCTTCGGGTGTGACTCTGCTTGTTGATACCTGCGACCCGAATATAACAAGAGAAATGGTTTGCGACTATTTTGGTCTCTACCAGGAAACTGTTTTTGTTATGGGAAGTTCGGGCGCACAACTTTACAAGAACTCATCTAAAGCCGAAGATGATATTTCTTCATATGCCGCCCACAAGGGTTCGGGAGAAGCATTTATAGCAATATTCAATGCCGCGGCAAAAATTAAACGCGGTACGGTAACTCTCAGAATTCTACATATTATTTCTTGCATTATAATGGCTGTTGTTTTTGTATACAGTTCTTATCTTAATCAAGTTTCCCCCATTTCATCGGGCTCGGCATATCTTTATATTTTAATTTCACTTGTTTTATCGTTTATAGTTCATCTGTTTAACAAACCGTAATCCACAAAAATCGGGGTGTGTATATGAAATCTTTTTTAAAACAGCATATTAATTTATCAAAAGATGAAAATGTTGTTTTTTGGGCGGCAATAAGCGTTTTTTTGCCGTACTACATATCGATAGTCGTAATATCGGTTTTATGTTTTTATGTGTTGATTAAAACAGATTTTAAAAAGACTGTTTTTTCACATTTAGGATCCTTTCTTATCCCTGTGTTTTCTATATACTCCGCAATTCCTGCAATAGTATATAAAAATCTTTTAGGCGTTGTCTGTTCTGTGTTTTTCCTGGTTTTAATGATATTAGGTTATTATTTGCGCAGTATAATGACAGCAGAACTTTTCGAAAACACCTTGGATCTCATCTGTGTAACTTCAGTTTTTGCGTCCGCTATAGTTGTCTTAGAAAAGATTATATTTTTTAAAGTAGAGTGGCATCGTTGCTTTGGTGATTTCTTTAATAATTTCTATACTTCACTCTATTTTCATCCGAACTATCTTGGCTCAGTTATGGCCACAGTAATTCTTATTTGCGCATACAAAGTAGTGCTTCGCGGCACCGATAAAAAATACTACTATGCTATTGCGGCTTTGTCGGGTGTAACTGTTTTTCTCACCGAGAGTATGTTTGCCTGGATAGAAGTTTTGGTTGGCTTATCAATTTTACTTTTAATAGCAAGACGTCACCAACTATTAAGTATCCTATTTATAGTTGTTGCTTTTGCGGCGGCACTACTCTACACTTCACCCGAAACTTTTGAAAAATTCCTTCCGCG
The DNA here is from genome assembly GCA_045592605.1 of Acutalibacteraceae bacterium. Lineage (GTDB taxonomy): Bacteria > Bacillota > Clostridia > Oscillospirales > Acutalibacteraceae > SIG565. The sequence goes on along the minus strand of JAZNUZ010000168.1, from coordinate 1,370 downwards.
AATTCTTCAGGCAGACGGTACATTTGATAACCGAGTTATGATTTGGGACCTTACTATCGAATCTATTAAACAAACCCCCTGGTTTGGTCGCGGTTTCTTCACCTACTATAAAATCAGTCTCGGTAATCCTGCCGCATACCAAACAACCCATGCACACAATATATTTTTAGAATCCTTACTTAGTTTTGGAATAATCGGCTCGATTATATTGGTCGTTATCATATTCATTCTATTTTACAGAGTAGTTCTTTGTAAAAATCTGCTTCGTAAAAGCACTATTACCGCTTTGATTTTTTCTATAACCGCGGCAATTCTTATACACTCCATAGTTGATATGACTATGCTTTGGGTGCAGACAGGTTTGCTTTATTGCATAATAATGGGCGGTATAGGCGCAGATGAGAAAAAAATCAATACTCTATATAGTGAAAGATTTAAAAAAAGTAAAACTAACATACTTTAGTTTTTGAAGGAGAATATATATGTCTGAAAACAAAAAGTTTTATATCACTACGGCAATAGCCTACACATCACGTAAACCGCATATCGGCAATTCCTACGATATTGTTTTGGCCGATATGATAGCCCGTTACAAGCGTATGATGGGTTATGATGTTTATTTTATGACAGGCTCTGATGAACACGGACAAAAAATTGAAGACTGCGCTACTGCGGCGGGTATTTCTCCGAAAGAATATGTTGATGGTGTATCAAAGCAGATACGCGATGTATGGGACTGCTTAAATACAACATACGACCGTTTTATCCGTACCACCGACCAGGACCACGTAAATTCGGTTAAAAAGATATTCAAAAAATTATACGAGCAAGGCGACATATATAAAGGCCATTACGAAGGAAAATACTGTGTGCCTTGCGAATCGTTCTTCACACCTTCACAGTTAGTCGATGGCAAGTGCCCTGACTGCGGCCGTGATGTTACAGACTCTAAAGAAGAAGCTTACTTCTTAAAACTAAGTAAATATCAGGATAAACTTTTAGAATATTACGAGCAAAACCCCGACTTTATCAAACCCGAGTCCCGTAAAAACGAGATGATTAATAACTTTTTGAAACCGGGTCTTTCAGACCTTTGTGTTTCCCGTTCATCTTTTAAATGGGGTATTCCTATCGATTTCGATGACAAGCACGTAATCTACGTTTGGATTGATGCATTGTCAAACTATATAACAGGCATCGGTTACGACCCCGATGGCAGCGGTGAATTATTTAATAAAAACTGGCCTGCCGACCTGCACGTTATCGGTAAAGATATCGTACGCTTCCATACGATTTATTGGCCTATTATTCTTATGGCTTTGGGTCTTCCCCTGCCGAAACAGGTACTCGGTCATCCTTGGGTGCTTTCG
>JAZNUZ010000167.1:0-3717 GCA_045592605.1 Acutalibacteraceae bacterium | reverse complement strand
GCCTATCTGTCTGCCCCTACTGTCACCGTGTACAATTTCCGCATTAACCGAAAAATCATATCCCAAAAGTTTATTTGCCCTTTCTGTTTTGCCAGTTTGCAAAAGTTCGCGTATGAGTGATGATGAGACTGTATCACCATCCGATACAACGGGTTCTAATGCCTTTAAACAAATTCCGTTTTTAACACAGAAGTCTTCTAACAGGTTTTTATCCCCCGTTCCGCCTTTTCCAAATCGGTAATTAAAGCCGCAACAAATAAAGGCAGGATTGTATGTTTCCTTTAAAAATTCTAAAAAATCTGTGGGTGACATATCGCGAACTCGCAGAAAATCAATATAATATATTTCTTTTATGCCACATTCTCGTAATTTTTTATCCTTAGCACTGACCGATAAAATCAAACCGATACTGCTATCCTTATATGCCTTGGGCGGCTTTTCAAAAGTAACGGCTATCGGTTTAAAGCCGCTGTCAACCGCCGCACCGATTACAGCCTTATGCCCTATGTGAACACCATCAAAGGTGCCTAACGCTATCGCGGTTTTATCCATTTAAATTACCCGCCTTTATAACACATTTTACCGAAACCCACTGTTTTTCTAAATCGGCACTTCCTATACCAAGAAGAACATCTCCGTGTTTTACGCGCAACAGTTCACCATTTTCGGAAAAATGAGTATTCAATCTCTCAAAACTCAACTGGCCGCCGTTTGTGAAACGTACCGCCTGTTTATCACTCACATTTATCTCGCGTAAATTTTTTACGGCATTTTCTTCGCTTATTATATAATCATTTATATTTTCGCGTGTCAATTCATCCAGACTGACACACTCTTTAAGTGAAAAACCCGAAGTCTCATCTCGTCTGAGCGCAGACAGAGTTGCGCCACAACCGAGAAACTCTCCTATATCACGGCAGAGTGACCTAATATATGTACCCTTTGAACAGGAAACCTGCACCGTAATTTCATTGTTTTCTAAAGCCGACAGTTGCTCTATAAAATTAATTCTCACCGTACGCGCAGGTATATCCACAGTTTTGCCTTCGCGTGCCAATTTATAAAGCGGAACACCATCTTTTTTAAGTGCTGAATACATAGGCGGTGTCTGTGTAATTTCACCTGTGAAAATTTTTAAGGCATTTTCCAGTTGTTCATCTGTAAAACTGACAACGCGGGTTTCCAATACCCGTCCTGTAATATCGGCGGTATCGGTAGTAATTCCGAAACGAAATGTTGCGGTGTAAACTTTATCTGCATCGAGCAAAAAGCTTGACAGTGCCGTTGCTCTACCCACGAAAATGGGCAAAACACCGGTTGCCATTGGGTCAAGCGTACCGGTGTGTCCTACTCTTTTCTCATGTAAAAGCCATTTGATTTTTGAAACAACCGAGAAGGAAGTAATACCTTCGGGTTTATTAATCAGAATTAGCCCCTGTGTCATATTCTCTAAAAGCCTTTCCTACTGCAGATATTATCTGCTCTTTAACCTGTTCGAGCGTACCTATAAGTGTGCAGCCTGCCGCGGCAACGTGACCGCCACCGCCAAGTGTTTTGCATATAGCCGATGCATCAAGCGGCGGGTACGTGCGAAGCGACACCTTATATTCGTTATCTTCGTCATCCGACTGCTTGAGAGAAATTCCAACCAAAACGCCTTCTACCGAGCGTGAAATAGCCGCAACACCTTCAAGGTCGCTCGGCTCACATCCCGATTTAACCTTCATATCATTGGTAACAGTCAGCATCAAGCATCTGCCATCAAATAAGAATTCTGCCGTTTCAAGCACCATTTTTTCAAGCTCAATGCGGTTTTTAGACTTTGTATCAAACATACGCCTGTTAATTTCAGCCGCATCAATTCCGCATTTCAGAAGTTCTGCCGCTGTTTTGTGAGTTTTGGGCGTTACGTTTGCATATTTAAAGCAACCCGTATCGGTCGAAATACCTGTGTAAAGGGCAGTTGCTATAAGCGGTGTAATTTTTACATGCATATACTTTAATATATCGTATATACATTCCGCCGTAGCAGATGCACTCGCATCAAGATACAATTTTTTTGCATAATGCGTATTGGAAATATGATGGTCGATATTGAGTTCTATCTTATCACTGTATTTTTCATAGAGAGAGCCCAATAATTTAGCATCTGCAACATCTACTGCGATTATTGTTTTGTAATCAAACGATTTTAAATTAGCTTTTCCTACAAAATAATCGTACTTTTTCGGAATTTCATCATTACAAACCACAAAGGCGCGTTTACCCTTCGAAATAAGTCCGAGCGCTAAAGCATATGCCGAGCCCAGAGTATCTCCATCGGGAGAAATGTGGGTTAAAATGATATAATCATCGTGCGCCTTTAAATATTTGCAAAGACCTGATAAATTTAACTCTTTACAGTTTTTTTCCATTAGTTTTAGTCCTTTCGGGCATCGTTTTCAAAGGAAGAAATTATCTGCGAAATCTGTGTGCTTTTTTCAATGGAATCATCGGCTACGAATCTGAGTTCGGGCACCTTGCGAAGCGACATTCTGCTACCAAGCTCACGGCGGATATAACCCGCCGCACCCTTTAAAGCCTTTACCGATTCTTTTGTTTTTTCTGCGCCTTCAATGGCACTGACATAAACGGTGGCGTAGGATAAATCGCCCGATACATCTACCTTTACAACGCTTAAAAGTTTACTTACTCTTGGGTCTTTAACTTCTCTTAGAATATCCGATAGCATAACCTTAACATCGGATGTAATTCTGTTTATTTTATAACCGGCCATTAGTCTCTGTATTCCTCCATAATAAAGGCTTCAAATACATCGCCTTCCTTAATGTCGCCGAATTTTTCAAGACCGATACCGCATTCGTAACCCTGAGCCACTTCCTTAACATCATCTTTGAAACGGCGCAAGGAATCAATAGCATCTTCGGCAATAACAATGCCGTCACGAACAACACGAATACTACAAGCGCGTGTTACCTTACCGTTTGTTACATAAGCACCGGCAATGGTACCGACACCCGAAATCTTATAGGTATCACGTACTTCGACAGTACCCAGAATAACTTCGCGGTATTTCGGCGCCAACATACCCTTCATAGCTGCTTCGATTTCTTCAATACAATTATAAATTACGCGGTAAAGTCTTATATCAACGCCTTCGCGTTCAGCAGAGTTTTTGGCAACTGCATCTGGGCGTACGTTAAATCCGACAATGATAGCGCCCGAAGTCTGAGCGAGCATTACATCAGACTCATTTATAGCGCCAACCGCACCGTGAATAACAGATACCTTGACTTCGGAATTGGAAAGCTTCTGCAGACTTTCTCTTACTGCTTCAACAGAACCTTGTACATCGGCCTTAACAATGATATTAAGCTCCTTAAGGTCACCTTCGCTTAACTGGTCGAAGAGATTATCAAGTGTTACCTTCTGTTTTGCGTTGAACATATCTTCCTTAATCTTCTGTTTACGCTGTTCAACAAGTTCACGCGCCAATCTTTCATCAGAAACGGCATCAAATGTGTCACCTGCCGCAGGTGTTTCGGCAAGACCTGCAATCTCAACAGGTACCGACGGTCCTGCTTCTTTTATCTGCTTACCGTTTTCATTTGACATAACGCGCACTTTACCAACAGCGGTACCTGCAACGATTATATCACCGTGGTGGAGAGTACCCTTTTGAACAAGCAATGTAGCAATCGGTCCGCGACCTTTATC
>JAZNUZ010000166.1:0-3376 GCA_045592605.1 Acutalibacteraceae bacterium | reverse complement strand
CCGCTTGGCCTCCGACTTGAAAACGGTAAACTCTGCGGCGATGTGGACTTTGAGTCGGTAAAAGACGTCGCATCTGCCATAACACCTGTTCCGGGCGGAGTAGGACCTATGACAATAGCAATGCTTATGCAAAATACACTTTATGCAGCCAAAAAACAGTCATAAAATGGATTGGGGAAAAAGATGTTGAAAAAGATTTTCTCGTTTTGTGCGGTGTTTTTAGTATTGTTTAGTTTTTTCGCGGTTGAAACGATGGCTTTGTCGGACAAACAGAACAACTTTAGTATTTCATTAGAGAATAATTATACCGTATTAACGGCGGACAATCTCGGTGAAAATGAAGATGTTCTTAAAAAACTGAATTTTACTAAAAGCGGTTTTAAAAACTATCTTCAGACAAATAATATAGTTGTGTATGCTGTTGATAAATCCAACGGCAGTGAAGTTGTGCTTAAAATTTTCACCAGTACCTTTGCGGAAAATATAGGTGATATGTCTCTCTTAGATGATAGTTCAGTAAAGCATATTGCAGAGCAGATAGCAAACGATGCTACATATAGTATTGAAGCATGGGGCGGCTCAAAATTTTTGAAAACCGAGTACGTATCACGTGATAAGGGCGGCGAGTTTTCCGGCAGTCAGTATTTCACTGTAAAGAACGGTCAAATTTATGCTTTAAATATTTCTTTCCCATCCGGTGTAGAAAAAAATTATGTATACCAAGTTGAAAATAATATAATGGACAACTTCAAAATAGGAACAACTTCAAAATTCAGTTGGTCAAACTTTGGGGATATAATAACTTCAGTAATAGTATTTTTGGCAATAGCCCTGTTCACTGTTGTGGCAGGTTATATAATTTATACGTTTATAACAGAAATAAAAAATAAAAACTCTTCAAATGATGTAGCACCATATGTAAAAATCAAACGAAGAAAGTTTTAAATTTTATATGGTTTTTTTTAATTCTTTGTTCATATTTTAATTATAGAATTATAAAAAACTAAGCGAAGGTGTTTTATGTATTACGACAATTTTAACAATCAGACTTTTGGCAATGATGATTTTTCGGAATTTCAGTCACCCAAAAAGAAAAACAAGAAAAATAAAAACGGCTACAGTATAGTAACCGTTGTTGTTTGTATGCTACTCGCGGCGGTAATTGGCGCATCTACTGCCGCAGGAGTAATGATTAATTATAATAAAAAAAATACGGGTAATTCTGAAAATATAAGCGGCTCTGTTACAGAGCAAAATATCACAAATATCAATGTTGATAAAACTGTAGAAAGCGTGATAGAAGCCGTAGCACAGAAGGTAACGCCGAGTGTTGTGGGAATTGCTACAACGATTGCCACTACAAACTTTTTTGGCGGTAGTAGTGAATCAATAGGTACAGGTTCCGGCATAATATACTCAAAAGATGGTTATATAATAACCAATTATCACGTAATCGAAAGTGCGGTAGTTTCAAATTCTTCAAAGATAGAAGTGTATTTATCCGACAATATCGAAAAATCATATCAGGCCGTAGTGGTAGGATATAATATTACCAACGATTTGGCTGTTATTAAGATTAATGCAAATAATCTTACCCCAATAGAAATCGGCAACATTGACTCGGTGAAGGTCGGTCAGTATGTTGCCGCAATAGGAAGTCCGGGTGGACTTGAATTTATGGGTTCTGTAACCTATGGAATAATCAGTGGTCTTAACCGTGTAATATCGGATAGTTCAAGCGACAACAGTGTTAACCTAATACAGACTGATGCCGCAATAAATCCGGGTAATTCGGGCGGCGCATTGGTCAACATAAAAGGCCAAATTGTCGGTGTTAATAGTTCAAAAATTGCCGCAACAGAGTATGAAGGAATGGGATTTGCCATACCGATTGATACTGTAGTAGAAGTATGCGATAAGATTATTGCTCGTGAATATGAGCCTAATCCGTATATTGGCATTACCATTAATGAAAGATATACCGCACAAATTCTGCAAAGTATGAATTATCCCGTCGGCGCTGTTGTAAAGAGTGTTATGAGTGGCGGCCCTGCCGCTAAAAGCGGAATCAGAAGCGGCGATATAATCATAAGTTTTGGAGATGTTACAATCACAGATTATTCCGTGCTTAATGATGCCGTTGCAAACTCCAAACCCGGAGATGAAGTTAGGGTCAAAATCTACCGCGGCGGAAAATATTATTATACAAACGTAACGGTTGGCTCAAATAACTCATACTAATAAGATTTTTCTTATTTCATCAATTTCGTTTTCGGTAATACCGCAACTGAGCAAATATTTTTCTGCGGCAGACATTAAGTTGTCATCGAATGACTTTAGGTATTTTATAAAAGATATATAGGATTGATGATACTTTGAGCGCGTTCCGTAAACACTCAGGGAAGTTAGTTCGTAGTCAAGTGCGATATCATCTTCCGAAACGCCGAGTAATGCTTTTAATATAGCAATTACGGTACCTGTTCTGTCGGCACCGGCAACGCAGTGCAGATAAATTGGATAATTTTTCTCATCACTAAGTAAACTAAATGTTTTTTTATAAAATGGCTTCTGCTCGTCAGAAGCTATTTTTTCGTAATAAATAACCGGTATCTGATGGTAGTTGTCAGTAGAGATTTTTTTATATGATGCATCAAATTCGTGGGTTAATCTTAAATCGATTTCTGTTTTAATTTTTAAAGTGTCTTTAAAAAATGCAGTTGTGACAACATCTTCTTTTTCAAAATCGGGTTCTGACCCCCTGAAAATCATACCTTCTTTTACTGTCTTGCCATCAAGTGTCGACCAACCGCCAATATCACGCAGGTTTGTGACACCATCGGTAGAAAACCACTGCGGTAATTCACTGCCCGTAGTAAAACTAAAAGGCTCGGTTTCGAAAAGGGTAGTACCGTCACCCAGCGCTTCCATTTTCCAAAAGTAATTTGTATCGCGGCAAAAATTTGTTATGGAAATAAAAGCTCGACCCGGCATAATGGAATATTTAGTAGCATCATCAAAATCCTTATTTTTCGATATTAAAAGATTAATTTTTCGCAAATCTTGTAGACTACCCGAAAGTGACCAACAAAAATTTATGTAAGCAGGGCAGGAATTATCGGTCTGCTCGGTAATAAGATTGCGCCAATTAATTTCATCACGCACGTTTGTTTCGGTTTTAGGAAGAGATGCTAAAATTTCAGACTGCATCGGCGGCAGAATATTAACCACCGAATTATTAACGGGGCTTAAAAGTCTTATCTCCATACTACACCTCTGAAAAATTGTTTATATAAAAATTATATAGCATTTTTATAATTAGGTCAAGGGAATAAATATGTACTAAAAACAAAAACCCCGACCGCATTTGCGGTCGGGG
>JAZNUZ010000165.1:0-5239 GCA_045592605.1 Acutalibacteraceae bacterium | reverse complement strand
CCTGTTGCAGCACTTGATGCTGTTATCAATGACGGCCTTATTTCCGCCGTTTCCGGTACCGCAGGTATATTTATTTTCCTTGTAATTCTCGGCACTCTTGTCGCGCTGATTAACAAGGCAGGTGGCTCGGCTGCATTCGGTCGTTGGGCGAAGGTTCACATCAAGTCCCGCGTCGGCGCAATGTTTGCTACATTTATTTTAGGTATTTTAATCTTTATCGATGACTACTTTAACTGCTTGACAGTAGGCTCGGTTATGCGCCCTGTGTGCGACAGAAACAAGATTTCACGCGCTAAATTAGCATTTTTGATTGATGCTACCGCAGCGCCCATTTGTATGATAGCACCGATTTCTTCCTGGGCGGCAGCCGTTTCAAGCTATGCTGCAGAAGGCGAAGGACTTAAGCTCTTTATTGAAGCTATTCCGTATAACTTCTATTCATTACTTACATTTGTATTTATCATTACAATAACTTTAATGAAATTTGATTACGGCCCGATGAAGCTTCACGAAGAAAACGCTTTAAAGGGCGACCTTTTCACAAGTGGACAGGATAGTATCGAAAAGGAAGAAACTATCGAAGAAAATCCGAAGGGTAAGGTTTTAGACCTTGTTTTACCGATTGTTATACTCATAGCAGTTTGCGTAGTTGCTCTTGTTTATAACGGTAACGGTAATTCGTTTAGCGGTATGAACTTTATTGATGCATTCTCTAATACAGATGCGACAGTTGGTCTGCCGTGGGGCGCTTTGATAGCACTTGTTATTGCTATTATCTACTACATACTCCGCCGTGTTATTAATTTCAAAGCAGCTATGAATTGTATCCCCGCAGGTTTCAAGGCTATGGTACCCGCAATTCTTATTCTTACAATGGCAACAGCGCTTAAGAATATGACCACTATGCTTGGTGCAAAGGTGTTTGTAGCACAACTTATGGAAAATGCGGCTGCAGGACTTGATAAACTTCTCCCCGCAATTATATTCCTTGTAGCCTGTGTACTGGCTTTTGCAACAGGTACATCATGGGGAACCTTTGGTATACTTATTCCGATAGTTACCGCAATATTCCCGAATCCTGCAGACCATACCCTTATGATTATCGGTATTTCTGCTTGTCTTGCAGGTGCGGTTTGCGGAGACCACTGCTCACCGATTTCCGATACAACAATTATGTCTTCTGCCGGTGCACAGTGTAACCACTTAAATCACGTTTCTACTCAGCTACCGTATGCAATTACGGTTGCAGCCGTTTCATTCGTTAACTTTATCATCGCACCGTTTATCCAGAACGCCTGGATATGCTTACCGATAGGTATTGTTATGATGGTTCTCACAATATTTGTTATTAAGCTTATTACAAATAAAAAGGTAAAAGCGGCATAACACTTGAAATTAAAAGACTTTGCTCCTATAATAATAGGTGCAAAGTCTTTTTTGTTTGAAGGGAAATTATGGAACGACATATTGAAATTGAAAGAAGTATTATAAAAAAATACCGCAAGAGTATCTGGAACAACTTTGTGGGTGCTATAAAGGAATATGAACTAATAAGTGCAAATGATAAAATAGCTGTCTGTATTTCGGGCGGTAAGGACTCTGTATTACTTGCAAAATGTATGCAGGAGTTGTGCCGCCACAGTGAAGTTCCGTTCTCTCTCGAATTTATTGTTATGGACCCGGGTTATAAAAAAGAGAACAGGGAACTGATTGAATATAACGCAAAACTTATGAATATACCGATACATATATTCGACAGTAATATATTTGATGTTGTAACCGAAGTGGAAAATTCGCCCTGCTATCTCTGTGCGCGTATGAGACGCGGTTTTCTATATAACGAAGCACGGAAACTGGGGTGCAATAAAATCGCTTTAGGGCACCATTTTGATGATGCTATTGAGACCTTACTTATGAGTATGATGTATTCGAGTGAAATAAAAACAATGCTGCCGAAACTTCACAGTACAAATTTTGATGGTATGGAACTAATTCGGCCGCTTTATAAGGTTAAAGAGCGCGATATTATATCGTGGGCAAATTATAACGGTCTCGAATTTTTACAGTGCGCCTGTAAGTTTACCGAAGCGGGTATGCAAAACGAAGAACTCTCAAAAAGAAAAGAAACCAAGAAAATAATTAAAGACATAAGAAAAATAAATCCAAATGTAGATGACAATGTTTTTCGCAGTATGCATAATGTAAATTTAGCGCAGATTGTAGGGTACAGGGATGCCGATAAGGGCGAAAAGCATTTATTTACAGAAGAATATTAAAACAAAAAGCACCGAAATTTCGGTGCTTTTTCACTTTATTTATAATCCGCTAAAAATCCTGCTACAATTTTTGTAAGGCGAACCAGCGCATCGCATTCGATATATTCATCAACTTGGTGTGCGCCGCCCTTGCTACCGAAACTTCGGCCTGCGCCGAATGTTACGGCACGGGGACTTCCGTAGAGTTTAAACATAGGCAAATCCGACAGGCAAATACCACGGCTGACCAGCGGCATATTGTTCTCACTGCCTAACTCAATAAGTTTTTCGACTACGGGGTTGTTTTCGGGATCTTCTACATATCTGAAAAATCTTGTTGTCATCTGTGCTACGGGTTTATTAAGACCTAATTTTTCAAACTCGTCTTCTACCGATAAAAGAATACTATTAAGTTCAGTCTTTATTTCTTCTTCGGTTTTATCGGTATAGAAGGTTATTTTAAATTCGCCCTTGTCCATATTTATGCCACCGGGTTTGCCGATGTGAGAATACATAATTCGCATTCCGTTTTCAGGTACTTCAGAGCCCGTAAATATGGGATTGTTCTGGAGTTCGGTTACACGCGCAGTTTTAAATGACTCAAGTTTTTCTATTAAAAGATTTATGCCTTTAATAACTGTACTGCAGTCACTTGTGGGCTTTTTGCTGCTGACATTAAAAATCATTCCGCCGCCGCCGACACCGCTGCCCGAAATCTCGCCAAGGCCTCCATCTATATTTAAGCAGTCGTCACACTTGTATTTAAGGCAGGAAGCCAGAGAACCATTACTGCCACCATGTTCTTCATCACAATACGCTGAGAAAACAAGATTGTAATCAAGTTCTATGCCGAGTTCTTTCATTTTTTTAATTAAGAACATGCAAAGAGCTACACCGTATTTGTCGTCACAAGCGCCGCGGCCAAAAATCTTACCGTCCTTTATTTCACCCGACAAAGCAGGGAATTCCCAAGTCGCAGGATCCCCGATTTCAACTGTATCGGTATGAGCCGCCAACATTAAGGTTTTAGAAGCGCTTTTTCCCGGAATAACCACGGTGTAATTTTTACGAGTTTCAAGATTTCTGCCCGCGAGATAATCGGCATTTTCGGTAATACCATCTACTTCAAGCGGAGAGTAGACTTCACCCACAAAACCTAAATCTTTAAACCAATCATCAATATATTCAGGACATTCTTCTTCGTTTCCGTATTTTCCGAAATTTTCAGAGTTAATCTTAATCAAATCACTTAAGATTTTAAATAGTTCATCTTTGTCATTTTCTATTGCAGCGTACAGTTTTTGCTTAATATCTGTCATACTAAAGGCCCCTTATTAGTTAAATTATGCTATGACTAAATTATATCATACTAAATGATGGTTTGCAAGGGGGGTGCAAGATATTAGTGATATTCTGCCTTGCGGCATAGTGATATTTTTGCTATCGCAAAAGTGATATTATATTCGCCCCTAACTGTCCAAAGGGCAATAGGCGAATATAACTGAAAAACTCCTTGAGAGAATCTCAAGGAGTTTTTCTGGTGCGGGTGTTCTTATAGGATTTAATTGAAAAGCCGCATAAATAAAGGATTTTAGCAGTCATAAAACAGTACATCAACCCTATTTTAACACTCAAAAATCAATCAAAATGCCCAATCAATTATGAAATGAGGCATTAAAGATGAAACAAATATTTTTACTAACATTAACACTGTTCATACTTTTGTTGTCTGCTTGTTTGTCTGAAACGAGTATGGCTGATGTATCTTCAAATACAGAAACGGAAATGGTACAATCAGCATCGTCGGAGCCGAGCGACAGTACGCTAACACAACCAGATAAAACAAATAATACAGAAATCAAAACTGAACAAACGGTAGTACCAACCGAAAGCAGTACAAAACAAGCAACGGAATCAACTGCTAAAAATACAGAAAAAGTGGCTGAGAGTTCTGTAGCAACCACAGTTGAGTCAAAAGAAACTACAACACAAGTAGAGCCTGAAAGCACATCTGCTACTTCTATCGTTGAACCGACAATAGAGGAAGAAGCTATAATTAAAGCATCCGCTCCCGACTGTTCTGTAATTGCCGATAAAGTTATTGAGTATATCAATGATATTCGTATCAAAGAAGGCATCGGACCAGCAATCAAACTTTCTGGCTTGACCGAATATGCCCAGTACCGAAGTCAACAATTAGTAACTAACTTCGCACATGATACTGTCGATGAACGAGCAGCAGCAACAGTTTTGCGATATGGTGAATACATAGAGCCGTCATTATACGGTATGACAGGTGAACCGTATTATACCGCCAATGCACGTGAAGCTATAGCTAAAACTTCATTTGGCGGTACAGTTGATGATGTCGCAAAGCACACTGCAAGAATGGCTAAAAACAGTTCGGGTCATTGGGATTATGTTGGCGGTGAAAACTATCAATATATCGCAGTTGGCATTACTTATGAAAGCGAAAATTGGTACTGCTGCATCGCAATGTCAAGAGAAAATACGGATAACAAGTAAATACCATTTTAAGCTCTGCCGCTTCATTTAGCGGCAGGGCTTTTATCTTATTTTGGAAAGGAAAATTTTATATGAAAAATCTATTTTGGGTAGTGTGGTTTGCAAACCACACCCCGAGGCAAATAAACTTAATTGAAAAACCAGCATTTAACTATACCAAATCCCAGTGTTTATGCGGGTTTGACAGCAATTTTTCACCAATAAAAATGCAACAATATGACAGGCTTTCATTGGGAGGTGTGGGTTAATGTTATTCACACGAGCAGAAATGGAGATTTTGCGGCTCTGCGCGTGGTGCAAGGAATTGCCCACGCGTAAGTCGGAAAATCTCCCTGCAGAAACAATTGACGAGTTAGTGTGTTGCGGCTTGTTAAGGGTATCACGGAATAAATTAAGCTATCGGTTAACTCCTTACGGATACGAGATATTACAGAAAGCGGGATTTGATTATTCGATGG
>JAZNUZ010000164.1:0-2375 GCA_045592605.1 Acutalibacteraceae bacterium | reverse complement strand
TTTAAACATCTATAAAAAATCCTAACTATATTTTTGTTCAGTGTATATTATACTATAAATAATTATCTTAATCAATAGCACCTAAAATATTTTTTTAAAAAAACCTTTACAAATCGAAAGTGGTAGTGTATAATATATTTGTTAAATTTTATTTAAAGAGAGGTAACCCCCAATGAAAAAGATTTTAGCTGTTTTCTTTGCGATTTTACTCGTAGTTGTTCCTTGCTGCATTGGTGTTAGCGCCGCAGGTGCAATCAACGAACACGAACAGGCAATTCTTAATGCTCTTGACCAGTACATTCAACTCGGAACAACAAAATATCACATTCCGGATGAATATATCACCGCCGCGAAAAACTACTTCTTAACAGAAGAAGTCACAAAAGTGCAGGCTGATGAAGCTATCAAATTCATCAACGAAGGTGCTAAAGAACTTAAAGATACCGCTTTACCAAACCAGGAATTCCATATGGAAGACCTTCCGAAAGAAGTAAAGCAGGACATTCTTGATAAAGGTAAGGCTGCAGCTGCTACAGTAGACTTGTCACTCACCTACAATCCCACAACCGCAAAGGTTGAAATTGTAAAGCCGGCTACAGAAGAGGCCCCTGCAACAACTGTATTTAACTCTGAGCCTATTATCAAAACTACAGGTGCGGAAGTTAATGCGATTGCTGTTACTGCTACTGTACTTGCTGTTGTTATGGTTGCCGCATTCATCATTTCAAAAAAGGTTAAATCGTTTTAATCTTGTCTAAGAAAACTGTTTTAAAAAAGCTAACGGCTCTTATTCTGGTGCCGTTAGCTTTTACTGTATTTGGATATGTGATTCTGCTTTTTTCGGCAAAATCTACCGTACAACCTATCACTGATATGTGGAATTTGTTGGCAACCGATGTCCCACTCGGTGAATCAGATGGTATGTACACCGACCTTTATTCCGGTGAACTTTTCCGAGAGTATACAGACACTATACCCAGCAGTATTATAACATTTCCATCGTCGGGCTCCAAATACGGCGAAATTTCAATCGATGGCACCAGTGTTAACTGTCCGCTTTTCTTTGGTGATGATAGCAAAACCTTACGCCGCGGCGCCGGACAATATCTGGGTAGCTCCTTCCCCGGTATGGGCTCAACCTGTATTATAGGCGGACATAACAATTCTTTTTTTGGCGGTCTTAAAGATTGCACTGTGGGCTCACTGATAACGGTTAAAACCCATTACGGTATATACACCTACAAAATAACCGAAACCGCAATAAAAACCCACAATGATGCTACAGCTTACGACCTTTCCGCAGATTACGAGAATCTGGTTCTCTATACCTGTTACCCGTTTAATGCGTTAGGTTTAACTTCAAAGCGTTTTTTCGTATACGGAGAATATGTTTCAGGTCCCCGAATTTTGTTGGATAAGTAGGTAATAAAAATGCAGATAACTCGACAACACATAGGTTCCGTAATTAAAATAATCATCGCTTTAATAACCGCATTTTTTATCTTTCTTTTTGCGCTTTCTGCGGTATGTACAGTGCTCACTTCAAAGCAGTATATTTTATATTCTGTAAGCTCTTCCGATTATTTAAAGAATTCCGAACCCATACTCAAGGATGGTCTGTCCGCACTTGCAATTCCAAGTGGGTTGTCCCAAAACTTTTTTGATGATAAAATAGATAACGATGCGCTTTATAATATAAATAAAGAGTATATCAATTCGTGCTATGATAAAGGTATTTGGGATATTACCCCAAGCGGATTAAAACAGGCATTAAAACAAGATTTGATTGACTCTTTTAAGGAATATGCAAATTCCGGCGTGTTAGCATCTTCTATCGATATTAATGATAGTTCGCTCAGTTATCTTGCGGATAAGTGTGTAGCGCTATATATGAGAGTAAGCACCCACGGTATATTCCGACATGTGAGTTTCTTTGCTTCAAAAGTTCACAAATACCTTCCGTTCGCTATAGTATTTACCTTTGTTTTTTCTGTGTTAGGCATACTGTTTTTAACAAAACTCTCAAAGAAAACCGAAAAAAATTACCTGTATTTTGCATTATGCGGCGCAGGTTGTATGTCGGCAATTTTACCGCTCATACTACTGATAAGCGGTTTCTTCGGAAATCTGGCTATTACATCAAAAGCTATGCGCATACTTATAGCCACTTATTTTAATAACGCCCTAATTGCTTTGTCAATTTTCGGCTCGGTTTTAATTGTAGTATCGGTAATTATACTTTTAAAAGCACAAAGAAAACAAATTAATTCATCAGAAAACTAAAAAAAGACTTGATTTAATAACTTTATTAGTGTATAATAGTTGCGTTGTCGAAACGACTGTTATACGCTTATAAAGTTTATATGTGCCGGTGT
>JAZNUZ010000163.1:0-4165 GCA_045592605.1 Acutalibacteraceae bacterium | reverse complement strand
TGGTAGGTTGAATATTTTTTCGCCAACTCTTATAATTCTTTTACAAAATAAAAAGGAGTAGAATATGTCTTACATTATTGCTGCCGATTCGGCGGCCAATCTTACAAATACATTTATTAAAGAAAACAGCATAACCGTAATACCGTTATCTTTTATTGTCGATGGCAAAGAAAACATCGGCATTTTTGATGAAACCAATAATTACAGTAACTTTTACGACAATCTCCGCAGCGGTGTCAAAGCGACCACTTCGCAAATCAACCCCGAAAAATACTGCGAGTATTTTGAGCCGCATCTGAAACTCGGACAGGACATACTTTATATCGGCATTTCTTCTGGGGTTAGCGGTTGCATTAACTCGGCAAATATTGCCGCGGCAGAACTAAAAGATAAATACCCCGAACGTGAAATTCTGGTTTTAGACAGTCTTGGTGCTTCCAGCGGTATTTTTCCGCTTATCTTCTCGGCGGTCAGGAACAGACAAAACGGAATAGATATAAATACAACTTTTTCAGAACTTCTCGAACTGCGCCATAAGATAATGCAGATTTTTACTGTCGGTGACCTTATGCATCTGCGCAGAAGCGGTAGAGTGTCTACGGCTACTGCCGTAATTGGTACTGCGCTTGGTATAAAGCCGATTCTCAAAGGCGACAAAAACGGAAAAATTGTTGTCACTGATAAGGTGCGCGGTCGCAGAAAGGTGTTATCTTTTCTTCAACAAGCATACAAAGAACTCTATCTGGAAAATGATTTACCGGTATGCATTTCACATTGTGACTGTCCTGATGATGCCGAAACTCTGGCAGAATTAGCAAGGGAAATAACCCCCGACAAACAAATTCTCACAGTTGTTCACGAGCCCGTAACGGGAATCCATATAGGTCCCGATTCATTGGCGCTTTATTTTGTTGGTGATGACGGGGTCAGGGAAAAATAAAAATCTGTGTGGTTCACCCACACAGATTTTCTTTTTTATAATGAGTTTTTCATTTCATTTAATTTGTCAATACACTTAAGGCACACCTTGTGACCGTTCATCTGAAACACGTTACCACTGGTTCCGCAAAAAATACAAGAAGGCCTATATTTGCGAAGAACAATTACATCCCCATCTGTAAAAATTTCAAGACTGTCAACCTCATCTTGTATACCTAACTGCTTTCGCAATTCCTTTGGTATAACTATTCTGCCGTTGCGGTCGACCGGACGTAAAATTCCCATAGATACCATATGTCCCACTCCTAAAAACTCAATTTTTTTAGAAATTATACAATATTTTACAAAAAATGTCAATCTTTAGAATTTTCACAAAAAATAACCCCACCCTGCCGTAGTGTGCTAATGATAACCTGCAAAAAGCAGGTGGGTGTCTCGTATACGGTTTCGCGCTCCCTTCTTCCGTTAGTACAACGAAAACTCGGCATAACGGGAGGTCTGCATCCCGCCGTACATTCCCGACTCCCTGATTATAGCTTGTAGGGTTATATAGAACAATTCGCGAACAGGGTAGGTTAATTATATTCTATTATTAAATTTAAAAATTATTCTTCGGTGATTTCAAAAGCATTTTGTAAGCGGTCGATAAATGCATCGGCAATCATTTCATATTCATCATCATCTTCGATTTCAGAGAAAAACTCTTCGCCGTTTTCTTCATCAACCTTAACTATTACAAGTTCACCGCTATCATCAAGCAACGCTTGTGGGTCGCTGTGAATGGGTAAAAGTGCTAAATATCTTGCTTCATCGGTTTCAACCGCATCAAGCACTTCAAAATTGTACTCATTACCTTCATCATCGCAAAGCGAGATTAAATCGGGATTATATTCTTCTGTTATGTTTTTATCTTGCATTTTTATTACCTCACTTGTCTTTATACTTATATTTTAAATGAAATCTGCCCTTTAGTCAATAATATTTGCATTTTAACCCCGATTTTTAAATAAATACTGCCCAAATTGAAAAAAATTTAGCATTTTCAATAAAAATTATAAACTTTTGCTTGACATTTTGTGATATATGTGGTATATTAAAGACAGAAAAAGAAAGGAAAGGACTGATACCGATGTTCACGGAAACTGAACCTCAGTCATACTGCAGAAAAAAATAAGAAAGCGGTGAGTCCAAAGTACAGTTTAATTTAACACTCAAAAAACTATAATCTTGATTGGTGAGTCCAATGGTTTAAAAAATATAAGGCAAGGGTTAAAACCCCTTGCCTTTTCTTTTTTAGTTAATTTTAATCCCCCCTTGAATTTCAAGGGGGGTTAAATATTATTCCTGTCTTGCAGCTATTACATCTTTTGATAACATTTCGGGCAGTTGTTCATATCTCTCAAATTCCAGAGTGAACTTTGCCCTGCCTTGTGTTATTGAACGCATAGCGGTCGAAAAATCATGCATCTCGGAAATCGGAGTTTCTGCGATTATCTCCTGCATCTTATTTTCGGTCGGCGACATACCTATTACTCTGCCGCGGCGCTTGTTTATTTCTCCTATAACATCCCCGAGAGTCTCATCGTTTGTTATAACCTTAAGTGCTCCTATAGGCTCTAACAAAACGGGAGATGCTTTAGGTATGCCATCTTTAAACGCTAAAGAAGCCGCCGTTTTAAATGACATTTCGGAAGAGTCGACCGGATGGTAAGAACCATCAACAAGTGTCGCTTTGATACCTACCATTGGGTAACCCGCGAGAACACCTTGTTTGACGCTATCTCTCAATCCTTTTTCTACTGCGGGGAAGAAGTTTTTAGGAACTGCGCCGCCGAAGACCTTTTCTTCGAAGATAAGTTCTTCGGAATCACTCGGCTCAAACTCAATCCACACATCACCGAACTGACCGTGTCCGCCAGACTGTTTCTTATATCTTCCCTGCACCTTAACGGATTTACGGATGGTCTCTCTGTATGCTACGGATGGTTTTTTAAGAGTAATACTCAAGCCGAATTTTTGTTTGAGTTTGGATACGATTATATCGATATGTTGTTCACCAAGCCCCGACAACACCTGTTCGCGAGTTTCGGTATTATATTCAACCTTGATACTCGGGTCTTCTTCACTGAGTCTGGCAAGAGAATTAGCAATCTTTTCTTCATCGCCCTTATTCTGCGGAAATACTGCCATAGAATATTCGGGCAACGGGAATTCCGGCAGTTTAATTACGATATCACCGTTTGCTGCGATAGTATCGCCTGTTGATATATTGGATATTTTAGCCGCAACGCCGATGTCTCCAGCGCTTACACCATCAATGTCTTCCTGTTTTGCGGCTTTGGGTACCATCACTTTACCTACGCGGAACTCTTCGCCCGTACGCAAGTTCTTAAGTTTTGTCTCTCCCGTAATAACACCATTTACAACCTTAAAGTAGGAAAGTTTTCCTACAAACGGGTCGGCAACAGTTTTAAACACTACCGCCGCCGCAGCCTTATTTTCATCAGGCAAAACTGTTGTTTCGTTTCCACCCGATACAACCTGTATGATTGATTTGTCTGCTGATGGCATAATTTCATAAATTATATCTGCAAAAAGCGGTACCGCATCCCCTGTCTGCTGAACGCCGCAGAACACAGGACAAATATCGCCTGAGAGAACACCGTTTTGTAAAGCCGATATTTTTTCTTCATATGTAAACGGTTCGCCTTCGAAATATTTTTCCATTAGTGTCTCATCGGTAGATGCTATTGTTTCGAGCATAATATTTCGCATCTGCTCTACTTCTTCACTGACAGGCATTTCACATTCGGTAACATTAAGACCGCTGCAAGTGTACGCCTTATCCTTAACAAAGTCAACATAACAAGCAACCTTTTCGCCCTGTAGGAAAGGCACAACTACGGGACAGATTATAGCACCATAAAGACCTGTAAGTCGTGAAATAACACGATAAAAATGCGCGTGGGTAGAATCCAACTTTCCAATGAAGAAAGCTGATGGTTTTTTAAGCGCCCTTGCGCGTTCAAAGTTCTGTTGTGCGCCTACGGTAAAACCCGATTTACCCGAAAGCACAATTATATTACTGTCGGCCGCAAAAACCGCTTCATATGCACCGGCAGATGCATCAAAAAGACCGGGGGCATCAATTAAATTAATTTTCTTATCGCCTACTTCAAGCGGGAAAAATGCCGATGACAATGAACACGCACGTTTCTTTTCGGCT
>JAZNUZ010000162.1:0-6837 GCA_045592605.1 Acutalibacteraceae bacterium | reverse complement strand
TCAGGATAACGCATACCGCATTTAGGGCATCTGTTAGAATCGGGATTGTCTTCCGGGTCAACAGAAAAGTCAGGTGACTCCAACTCGCCTTTTTTCATTCTGCCGAAATACTTTACGAATACCCCTGCGTTTTCTTTGCAGAAATTGGTCATCGCGGCAAGGAAAATATTCTCTCCCGAAGTCGTTACCGCGACCAGTCGTGAAGTCGAAAGCAACTCTTCGACTACCACCGTTTTAATATCATTAAAATTATACTGTGAAAAACGCTTTTCTTCCCAAAAAGCGCCCACACTGTGCCGTTTATCTTTATATTTATCAAGAACCGTTATGCCCGATAAAACAAATAAAGAATCCTTTGTCGCGGCTATATAGTTATCGCACAGAGTATGCTCTGTATCCATATCGCAATATGTAAGGAGATAAATATCTTCCTTTTTTACGCCGTTTTTGGCGAATATGTCATATACATATTGCGGTATTTTATCAAAACAAAGCATATTTATCCCCTTTCTAAACTTTAAGTAAGACTTCAAGTTGTTTCAATTCACAAATTTCATAAGTCGGTTTATATTTCGGTGTCTTTTTTTCGGGATTGTACCAACACGTATCAATCCCCGAGTTTATTCCGCCTAAAATATCAGAAGACATACTGTCGCCTATTATAAGTATTTTTGAAATATCTTTTTCACTTATATGTCTTAGCACATAATCAAAATATGCCTTTTCGGGCTTGGGTACACCGACCGTCTCCGAAATAAAGACATCCTTAACAAAATTTACAATGCCGCTGTCCTTTAAACGACTTTTCTGAATACAGTCTCTGCCGTTTGTAATTATATAAATTTCATAGTCGCGATACAGTTTTTTCAGCAACTCTACGGCGCCCGAAATTATCTGGTGATTGTTCCCCAAATTTTCTTCGTATGCCGCCGCTGCCACCACTGCATCAAAACTCACGCCGATACTCTCAAAAAATTTCTTAAATCGACCTGCGTAAATTTCTTTTTTCTCAATCTCGCCGCGTTCAAACGCTTCCCAGAAACCCTTATTTATTTGACTGTAAATTTCGGCATTTTCTTCCGAAAAAGGCAGGTCCTTATTGGTCATCATTTGTCTGAGCGCCGAATTTTCTGCTGCCTTAAAATCGAGCAAAGTATCATCCGAATCAAAAAGTAATGTAGTGTATTTTTTCATTAGATTTCTTCTGCTAATTTCTTAATATATGCCTTTAGTTCGTTCTTCGTTTCGGGATGCTCAAGTCCTACATCAATGTTTGCTTTAAGCATACCGAACTTGTTGCCCATATCGTGTCGCTCACCGCTAAACACAACGCCGGTCATACCTTCTCTACGGGCAATAGTCTTCATAGCATCTGTGAGCTGTAATTCATTACCGACACCAAGCGGTGTATGTTCAAGTATATCAAAAATTCTTGAATCAAGAACACAGCGACCGAGAATTGAATAATTAGAGAATTTATTATAAATACTCGGTTTTTCAATCATATCGCTTACTTCGAATATATTTTCTTCTACTTTATCAACCTTTAACGAACAGTATTTTACAACCTGTTCATCGGTAACTTCCTTAATGCCTACAACATTTTTACCGTACTTTTCATAGGCTTCACAAAGTTCACCTATAGCGGGGATTTCGCCTATAATTACATCATCCCCATAAAGAACTGCAAACGGCTCATCCGCCACAAATTCCTTGGCGCGAAGCACCGCATCTCCCAGACCCTTTGTTTCTTTCTGGCGTATAAAATAAATATTTGCAAGTTTTGTAACCGATGTAATCTCTTCATATGCCTGAGTTTTACCCTTTGATTCAAGCATATACTCAAGTTCTATAGAATGGTCAAAGTGGTCTTCAATAGCACCCTTGCCACGATTTGTAATTATAAGGATATCTGTAATCCCGGCTTTGACCGCTTCTTCCACAATATACTGGATGGCCGGTTTGTCTACTATAGGTAACATTTCTTTCGGTATTGCTTTTGATGCGGGTAAAACGCGTGTACCGAGTCCTGCAGCAGGAATAATAGCCTTTTTAATTTTCATATTTATGCTCCTTTTACTTTTATAACGTCATAAGAAATGCTATCATCGGCACCGAAGATACGGCGCCGTTTATAACTAACATTAAGACCACACCTAAAAATGCCATACCGCCGCTGATACCGCCGCTTTCTTTCAATCGGTGTTTTAAAAGCGTAGAATCGGCAAATTCTTCGGTTATATCATCAATTTTCGATACAACATGGTCTTTATAAAGAGAAAATCCGAAAATACCGCTTAGTAAAACAGATAATGCCGTTTCTAAGTCTGAAATTATTGCGGCATAATTAATACCTGCTACCGTATTTGCGAGACTATCAATATACATTTGAAATTCATTTGCAAACATACTCGTATCATGCACCTGATTTTCAATCATATAACTTAACATTTCAAACAATTCTGTCAAAGTTTCTACTGTCGACTCATATGTAAGCAAAGTTTTCAAAATACAAAGAAATGTAGCAATCCCCACCGATATGAAGGCGTATTTGTACATCTTTCTATAAAAAAGCCATATTGCAGTTCCGAAAAATCCGAAAAAGAAACTAAGTATTGCCACAGGCCAACACCACGAAACGCGTGATGATGCGAGTTCCATACCGGAAAATTTTGACAAAACCTTATAAGCATTTTTGCCGACAAAAATACTGATATTTTCTTTAGATACACCGTCAATTTCTTCGGCTGCAAATGAACTTTTCTCTGTTTTGTAGGGTTCATTTACAGTTCCCAACGGTTTTCCGCACATTTTACAGAATTTATATTCTTCGTTATTCTCTGTACCGCAGTTAACACAAAACAAGCTCATAAAAAATTCCTTTCAATCGCTACATAAAGAATGCAAATATTATATTCGGCAGGTTATTTATAGCAAGAATACCGAGCAGAAAACCGAACAGATTAACTCCGCCGTATTTTCTTAAATAGTCTTCTTTCTCTAAATCTGACTTTGAGAAGGCATCTACCCTTTCCAGAACGTGATTATAATATATTCTGTCACCGAACAATGCCGCTATAAATCTTACCACGATGGTGCCTAAGGAACCAATAAACGCTAAGACTATCGGAAACACTTGACCACTGGCTAAACTTTCGTTTGTATACTGCATTAGAAATGCCGTTACTTCATCGTAATTTGCAAATATATTCTGATTCAATACCGCTGTCAGCGGGAAAAGAAAAATTTGTAATGCAATAAGCACGGTGATTACCAGTGCCCCTGCTTTATACATTTTTCTTGATAAAAACCATCCTTCAGGGAACAAAAAAGCCAACCAATTCCACGAAAGTTTTTTCCCTTCTTTAAAAGACAAAAATTTTGGTATATATCTTTGTGAATTTACAGAAACAAATTCCCGTGCCATCTCGGCCGTTACCGAATTACCGATATCGGTATCCCGCGGCACACCGCCGAATAAATCAAAATTAACATATACCCCCGACATACTCGGCCTTGCGCAATAGGGACATACCCTTGAATCTATATCAATTTTTTTCATGCAGTGCGGACAGGTCTTTTTGTCCTGCGTGTTATGTGCCTTTTGTTCCTGATTTTTAATTTCATCGGTTGTAGCCGGTTTTTTGCGCTCATACTGATTCGGTGTACCGTGCAGATGCTCAAGTCCACATTTGCCCACCGAATTATAACATTCCCTATGATGCGGAGCACCGCACTCAGGACAATATACAATATCATCTTCTTCGAAGAGATATGCTTTACATACCGCGCAACTTATTTTTTCTTCATTAAAACTCATACTAACTCTTTTCTTTCACTGCGTCCTAAGACTACCTGCCAATAATAGCTACCGTAGTCGTGAAACTTGCCTTCTTTAATCATTCTAAGTAAAGTTTGTTTTGTCACCCATTTTGCTCTTGAAACTTCACTTTTTTGCAGTTTCAGTTTATAAACGGGTATGTTTGTGTGCATTACCCACACATCTACAAATGCATTTCTTCTCTTTATTCTTTTTAAGAATTTAAGTGTATCTCTATCCGACTCAATTCCCAACTCTTCCTTAAGTTCACGAGAAGCTGCTGTAAACGAGTCTTCGCCCGAAACGGCGGCACCGCCTGTTGCCGCCCATTCTCCAGGCATAAGATGTTTTTTCTCCGAGCGACGTTGTATAAGGTATTTTCCATCATCCGAAACTACCCAGATATGCACCACCAGATGATACTCACCGCTTGAAAGTATCGAGCGGCCACGGACAATCGTTTTCCCCACCGGTTGCCCGTTAGAATTTAATATATCCCACTTTTCCATATCTTTATCTCCTACGGATAATCTCGCCCGACTTTTTATAAATACTGTCTGCGGCAATATATCCACGCACCATGGAGAGCGGATATATATTTGTATTTTTTCCTACAACCGTACCGGGATTTAAAACGCTGCCACAACCGACTTCTACAAAATCGCCTACCATAGCGCCGAATTTTTTAAGTCCCGTATCGTGTTTAGCCCCATCAACCGAAACGGTTACTATGCTTTTATCCGACTTGACATTTGATGTTATGGCACCTGCGCCTAAATGTGAACGATAGCCCAAAACAGAGTCGCCCACGTAATTATAATGCGGAACCTGAACACAGTCGAACAAAATAACGTTTTTTAGTTCTGTGGAATTACCTACCACGCATTTTTTACCGACTATTGCATTTCCCCTTATAAATGCGCAGTGGCGTATTTCGGCTTCTTCATCAATAATACAAGGGCCTGTGATAGATGCTGTAGGAGCCACCTTAGCGCTTTTTGCTATCCAGATATCTTCACCTTTTTGCTCATATATCTCACTGTTTAATGTTTTGCCTAATTTTTTTATGAACTCATTTATCTTGGGCAAAACTTCCCATCCGTACAAGGAATCGGTAAAAATCTCTGAAGAAATTGTATGTTTAAGAGTAAACAACGATTCTATCATTAATCTTTCCAAATTTTTCACCTCTAAAAATAACTATACACATTAATTATACCTATATTGTTCCCCGATTACAACAAAAATTTTAAAAAGTTCCTATTGATATTAATTAATTTTTATATTATAATATTAAAAGAAATTATTTATCGTGTGATTCGGCGTGCGAATGGGCGGGTCCTGTGCGACGGGAAACTACGAACCATGTCAGGCGGGGAACCGAGCAGCATTAAGTAGTTATTCCTGTGCGCCGCAGTAAATCGGTCCATTCGTGCGTCAAATTACACGATTTTTTGTGGGGTGAATTTGGTGTCATACAAGGCTTTGTACAGAAAATACCGACCAACAACATTCTCTGATGTTGTCGGTCAGGAACACATTACAAAAACACTGCAAAGCGAACTCGACTCCGGCAAAATTTTTCACGCGTATTTGTTTACAGGAACCCGTGGTACAGGTAAAACCACCTGTGCTAAGATTTTAGCCAAAGCGGTGAACTGTACTAACTTATCCGGCGGAAATCCGTGCGGTGAGTGTGACTCTTGTCGCGCCATTGAAAACGGCGAAGTTATGGACATTGTGGAAATAGATGCAGCTTCAAACAACAGTGTTGAAAATATACGTGAACTCAGAGAACAGGTCAACTTTACCCCCGCACTTGCTAAATACCGTGTTTATATAATTGATGAAGTGCATATGCTGACTATCAGCGCTTTCAATGCGCTTCTTAAAACTCTTGAAGAACCACCTGCTCACGTAATTTTTATACTTGCGACAACCGAAGTGCACAAACTTCCATCAACTATTCTGTCGCGTTGTCAGAGATTTGATTTTAAACGTATTGAGCCTAAAATAATCTGTGACAGAATAAAACAGATTGCAGAGTATGAAGAGTTTGATATTACAGATAATGCCGCAGCGATGATTGCATCCCTTGCCGACGGTGGTATGCGAGATGCTCTGTCTACACTCGACCTTTGCGTATCTGCCGATAAAAACATAACCGAGAAAATAGTGGCTAAAACCTGCGGTCTGGCAGGAAATGATTACTTGATAAAGTTCGCCGATTTTATAAGAAATAACGATATTCAGAATCTTTTATTACTTACAGACCAACTTTATAATTCATCGGTCGATATGCTTAAACTTTTAAACGACCTTGTTTTACATTACCGAAACCTGATGATTGTAAAAACGGTTAAGAGCGAAACCCGACCGATAGTTTGTTCAAGTGAACATATGTCGGCGCTTATAAAACAAGCCGAAAACTACAGTATTGAAGATATTGTATTAACACTCCGTTTTCTTCAGGACACAACCGTAAAAATGCAGAACGGTAACCGCAGAAGTGAAATGGAACTTATGCTTGTAAAACTATGTACCCCAACTCTCAGACACGATATCGACAGTCTGGAACGGCGTATCGCAGCTCTTGAAAAGATGCCGCGAACAGTACAGTTAACAAGTGAAAAAGAACTAATTCCACAAAACACCGCGCCCGACACAGAGCCTGAAAAAGATGAATCAATTCCGCCGATTGAAGAAGAACCGGTTTTGGAAAATAATCCGATTAACGCGGAAGACAATGTGTTATCAGGCCTTTTAGGACAAGATGTATGGATAGCAATTCTTGATGAACTCGGTAAAAGCGCACCGCTTCTTCGCGGTATACTTAACAACTCGCGCGCCTTTATCGATGGGGATTTCTTCTTGGTTGACTGCGAAAACCCACAGTTTGCAGAACTTATGAATTCTTCCAACGGAAGATATAAAGAAATTTTACGCCGCGCTATTGAAACGGTTACGGGTAATTCCTATAAATTAGGACCTTACCGCAGACGCGAAAAAATAAATAA
>JAZNUZ010000161.1:0-1857 GCA_045592605.1 Acutalibacteraceae bacterium | reverse complement strand
TCATAGGTATTCTCACACATTTTTCCCGATTTTTTAAAAGCAATTCTTCGGGCAAACCCTTGGTTTCCTTGCCAAAAAGCAAATAGCAATTATCGGGATACTCTATATCGGTATGTTTATGCAGCGCCTTGGTAGTAAAGAAGAAAAACTCACCGTCGTTTTTCTGGAAAAACTCATCTATATCTTTATAGTAGGTTATATCAAGATACTGCCAGTAATCAAGCCCTGCTCTTTTAAGTTTTTTATCATCTATTTTAAAACCCATAGGTCCCACAAGATGCAGTCTCGCACCCGTTGCGGCGCAGGTACGGGCAACGTTACCCGTATTTTGCGGTATTTCAGGCTCGACCATAACTATATTTATTTTTGCCATTATCTACATCCCCTAACTGAATTTTCCTTGTAATTATACCTTTTTAAAAACAGGCTTGTCAAGTGCCGCTTTTACTTGTATAATAAATATAAACCAGAATAGGAGAGCACAAAATGAAATATAAAGAAAACATATTGAATTTAGTAAAGGATTATCAGTACAAACGTGGTATAACCTATCCAAAAACCGATGAACGCGCTTATCACAACCTACGCGTTTGTTATATTATCGGTTTTATTTATCAGGCGATTTTTATGTTTCTTTTGATATACGGACAGGCAACAACGGGATATTTGACGGGTAACAGTATTTTCACCGCCGCAATAATTTCCTTCTGCTTTTTTACCGCTGCGTTTATACTTATGTTTTTTAAACTTGATATAATTTCGCTTCCCCTTAATATTTTAGGCACCGTATTTTTATGGCCGATAATGCGAGAAGTTCTCTTCCTTTCGGGTGTCTTCTTTATAAAAGGCACATTTTATGTGAAACACTTAATTCCACTTGTACTCATTTTTGTTCCATCAATCTGGATGAGTGTTATTTCAACCCGTGAACGCCATTTTATAAAGCGCGACTATAAGTTTATTATGAATAAACTTTACACAAAACACCGCACCGAAGAAATGGATGATAGCCAGTGGGAAGAATTTATAAATAACTATAAGGCATAAACAAAAAACGCGTCCGTTGCGAGACTTCTCTAAGGGAAGTCTCGCAGTTTTATTCGCCTTACGGCGAGTTCTATTGCTTTGCAGTTATATTCGGCTTACGCCGAGTGTTATTTGCTTCGCAAGTTTTATAAGGCGAATAAAATAACACTGAAACCGCAAGGTTTCAATATCACTATTGCCATAGGGCAATAATATCACTCCGACGAAGTCGAAATACAACTAGAAAGATTATTATTTCTTATGTATAATAATTTTAGAGGTGATTACTATGTCAGATAGCGTTTTAAGAGATAAAGCAAAAGAATTTGCAAAAACCGTTGTTTTTCTCTGTCGTGATATGAAAGCAAATCATAGGGAATCAGTTTTGATAAACCAATTACTTCGTTCTGCGACTTCAATAGGCGCCAATTTACACGAAGCACAATATGCACAAGGAACAAAGGATTTTATTTCTAAACTTGAAATAGCACAGAAGGAGTGTTATGAAACTGAATATTGGTTAGAACTTCTTTTTGAAACGAATTGTATGAACGAAGAAGATTATAAAACATTGCAAAAGAATTGTGGCGCAATTAGAAGAATGTTGATTTCCTCACTTAAAACAATTAAATCAAAATAGGGGTTTGAGCTTAGCCCAAAAAGCATTTGTACATACAAATGCGATGCTGGTTCTATCCGAAAGGAGAGAAATTTTTGTGAACGTAATTGAGTATTATGATAAACTAATTGATGAAAATAATGACCCCGTATATGATGCTGAAACCTTGAAAGAATATATGAATAAGTGGGACGGTCAGGTGTTTATTGATG
>JAZNUZ010000160.1:0-2547 GCA_045592605.1 Acutalibacteraceae bacterium | reverse complement strand
TAGAGTAATAGGCGGCACAAAATTCTTTGAAAGAAAAGAAATCAAAGATGTTCTTGCTTATTTATCGGTTATAAATAACCCTTACGATGATTTACGCCTTAAAAGAATAATAAATGAACCCAAACGCAGTATTGGTAATACTACGGTCGATAATGCTGCAAAAATTTCCGACAGTTTAGGTCTTTCTTTGTTTGAAATTTTCAAAACGGCGGATGACTATCCGTTATTATCACGTGCCGCAGGTAAAATAAAGCAATTCTGCGCGATTATCGATGAATTACGGGAAAGCGCAGAAAACATTTCTATCCACGAGTTGTTTGAACAGATGCTCGATAAAACAGGCTACCTTTCCGCGCTTAAGGCCGCAGGTGAAGAAGAGCAGGACCGAGTGGATAACATAAACGAATTTCTGTCCAGCATTGTTATGTACGAGCAGGAAAACGAAACCCCTTCCCTTTCGGGATTTTTGGAAGAAATTGCTCTCGTTACAGATATTGACTCACTCGAAAACGATGATAAGGTCGTTCTTATGACAATACACGCCGCAAAGGGCCTTGAATTTAACAAGGTCTTTATAAGCGGTATGGAAGAAGGTATCTTCCCGGGCAATCAATCAATTTATGATGGACCACAAGCCATTGAAGAAGAACGCCGTCTTGCCTATGTTGCAATTACCAGAGCAAAACGCGAACTGACTATTACATCCACCACAACACGACTTTTGTTTGGTAGCACAAACAGGAATTTACCATCAAGGTTTTTAAAGGAAATACCTGAAGAATTCTGCCTATCCAAAAAAAGTGGTAACTCTTTTAGTTTGTTTGATGCTCCCTATACACCGCGCAGCACTTCTCAAAACTACTCATCATCTGTTTGGAACCGACAAACCGCGAAGGACACCAACAAGTATAAAGCAGGTATGTCGGTCGAGCATAAGACCTTCGGGGAAGGTGTTGTATTATCGGTAAGTATTATGGGTGATGACAGTCTGCTCGAAATAGAGTTTAAAAATGTCGGCCGAAAAAAATTAATGGCCAATTTTGCAAAGTTAAAAATTATTTAACTTTTTACTTTTGTTTTGTAGTATAATAAAAGAACAGGAGATGATACACGTTGTTGCCAAACAGTAGAACAGTAAAGCAAGATGCAAAAACCCGACTTAGCGGCAGATGGCCTTTAGCTATTTCTGCGGTAATGATTTCTCTGTTTTTTGTTTTCTTTTTACTCATGATTTTCAGTATACTGGGACAGTTTTTCTCAGGCGGATTTTCCCTTATCATAATTTCTTTGCCGATATTGTTTGCCGGTATAATAGTCGGATTTCCGTTATGGCTTGGTACACTACAACTGTTCAGATATATTAATGAAGGTGTTGACACAACTCTCTATACCGTTTTTTACTGTTTTTCTACACGCGAAAGGCTTACAAAATCCTTGAAATTGGGTTTACTACTTGTATCCCGAATCTTTCTGGTCGCAGTGTTACTGCTTTTACCTGCTTTTTTGTTAGATTTGTTGGCAAGTGGCAATCTACCTTTCTTCAAAGAAAACGGTATGCCAATATGGTTCAGTAATCTGTGGGTTTTTGGCGCTTTTCTGCGGGGTATCGCGGCGGTAATCTTTGCTTTTATAATTATGCGCCACTACCTTGCTGCTTATATATTTATTTTAAATGATGACCTTGACTGTTTTGAAATAATGCTATTATCAAAAAAGGTTTCAAAAATAAGTATAGGGTCTATGGGTGCTCTTCTTTTATCACTTATAGGATATTTTGCCGTTTCGATTTTTGTAGTGCCGCTTATCTTCACACTACCTATTATCATTATGTCATATGTTGTACACGCCGATGCGGCAATCGATTTATATAATAAAAAAACATTAACAAACAACTTTTTTCAAAACGATACTGATTTCTACTTGTAAAACATTGAATTCGGTATATAATAAAATAAAAAACGGAGGTATTTACTATGGAATTAAAAGGCTCAAAAACCGAAGCTAATTTGATGGCAGCATTTGCAGGTGAATCACAGGCCCGTAACAAATACACCTATTATGCTTCCAAAGCAAAAAAGGATGGCTATGTACAGATAGCTGCCATTTTTGAAGAAACCGCAAACAATGAAAAGGAACACGCTAAAATATGGTTCAAACTTTTAAACGGCGGTATTCCGGATACAGCTGCTAACCTTAAAGATGCTGCAGACGGCGAAAACTACGAATGGACAGATATGTACGCTTCCTTCGCTAAAACCGCCCGTGAAGAAGGCTTTAACGATATTGCCGCTCTCTTTGAAGGTGTTGCTAAAATCGAAAAAGAACACGAAGAAAGATACCTTAAATTATTAGCCAACGTACAAGGCGGTATTGTTTTCTCAAAAGATAATGATGTTATCTGGCAGTGTTCAAACTGCGGACACGTTCATATCGGCAAGGCAGCTCCCGAAGTTTGTCCTGTTTGCGCTCATCCGAAAGCATACTTTGAAATTAAAAAAGAAAATTATTAAAAAAGAAAATTATTAAAAAATAAAACCCCGACACTGT
>JAZNUZ010000159.1:0-6994 GCA_045592605.1 Acutalibacteraceae bacterium | reverse complement strand
GCACGAATGTAGGCGAAGAGGCAACGGTTAAAAACATCGTAGCCGATAAAGCCGCTAAAATAAACGGCGGTGTAAATATAGCAGGAACTAAGGACAGATATATTTTTATTGGTAAAGGAAAAGAGATATAATATGAAAGTTTTATTCGCAGCAAGTGAAGCATATCCATACGCTATGTCGGGCGGTCTTGCCGATGTGGCAGGGGCGTTACCAAAAGCTCTCCGCCGACGTCTTGTAGGTTGCCGTATTGTTATGCCGCTCTATCGGGATATTAAACCCGAACTTAAAGAAAATATGAAATTTATAACCAGCATTATTGTGCCTGTTTCCTGGCGCAAACAGTATTGCGGTATTTTCGAAGCCCGTGAAGGCGGCGTGATATACTATTTTATTGATAACGAATATTATTTTAAACGCGATGGGTTATACGGCCACTATGATGATGCTGAAAGATTTGCCTTTTTCTCACGCGCAGTGCTCGAAATTTTACCGCACATCGACTTTAAACCCGATGTAATTCACTGTAACGACTGGCAGACCGCTATGGTGCCTATATATCTTAACGCATTCTATCGCAACAACGAGTTTTACAAGGATATAAAAACCCTTTACACAGTACATAACATACAGTATCAGGGTAAATACGGATACGAATTGCTCGGTGATGTTTTGGGTGTACCTGCCGATATGGAAGGTGCGCTCGATTATGACGGTTGTGTTAATCTTACTAAGGGTGCACTGGTTGCGAGTGATAAAATTTCGACCGTTTCCCCCACCTATTCGCGTGAAATTATGGACCCGTATTTTGCCCACGGTCTTGATGGAATTTTACGCCATTTGTCATACAAATTGACAGGTATTGTAAACGGTATTGATACCGAAGTGTATAACCCCGAAACAGACCCTCTCATTTATAAAAACTTTACCGCCGATGATTTATCCGGCAAGGCTGTAAACAAAGCAGAGCTGCAAAAATATATGGGGTTACCCGAAAAGAAAAATACCGCGCTTATCGGTATTGTTTCCCGCCTTGTAAGCCATAAGGGGCTCGATTTGGTACAGCATGTTTTCGAAGAAATATTAGAAGAAGATGTACAGTTTGTAATACTCGGCTCGGGCGAATGGCAGTATGAAAACTTCTTCCGCCAGATGTCAGAAAAGTATCCTGACAAGGTCGCTCTCCGCACAGGCTTTATTCCTGAACTCGCCCACAAAATTTATGCGGGTGCCGACATTTTCTTGATGCCCAGTAAAAGTGAGCCTTGCGGACTGGCTCAAATGGTGGCTCTCCGATACGGTACTATACCGATTGTCAGAGAAACGGGCGGACTTAACGATACAATAAAAGATTCTGGTGATAATGAAGGTAACGGCTTTACATTTAAGCAGTATAATGCCCATGATATGATGTATGCTGTCCGCCGTTCACTCGAAGGATACCGCAACAAAAAAGGCTGGGATATTCTCGTAAGACGCGCAATGGAATGTGATAACAGCTGGGCAAAATCAGCAGGGGAATATATAAAGCTTTACCGCAGTCTTTAATATTGTGTTTACTTTTACCGCTTTGTATGGTAAAATTTAGTCCTAGGAGATGATTTTGATGATAGATGTTTTTAAAGCGATACTGCTTGGTATTATTGAAGGTATTACCGAGTGGTTGCCGATAAGCAGTACAGGACACCTTATCTTAGCCGATGAGTTTATAAAACTTAACATGGGCGCCGAATTCAAGGAAATGTTTAATGTAGTAATTCAGCTCGGCGCAATCTTTGCAGTAATACTGCTCTTTTGGAATAAACTCTGGCCACTTACAACACGTAAAGACAGCGCGGGTGTTATAAACATCAAAAATATTGTAGGAATTAAAAAGTGCTCTATGAGTATCTGGCTTAAAGTAGTTGTTGCGTGTATACCTACCGTTATAATTGCTCTGCCGTTTGAAGATAAAATTGATGAACTCTTCTTTAATTCCACCGTTGTATCTATAGCGCTTATTGTATACGGTGTCGCTTTTATTGTAATTGAACATCTTAATAAAAATAAAACTCCCAGAATTTCAACTATGCAGACTCTCTCTTATAAGACCGCATTTTTAATCGGTTGTTTTCAGGCTCTCGCAGTAATTCCGGGTACATCGCGTTCAGGCTCAACTATACTCGGCGCAATGCTTATCGGTCTTTCGCGTACCGTTGCGGCAGAATTTAGTTTTTATTTAGCCGTTCCCACAATGTTCGGCGCAAGTCTTTTGAAGATACTTAAATTCGGATTCCAGTATACTGGCATCGAAATGGTCGTACTCGCCGCAGGAATGATTACTTCATTTGTAATTTCCATAATTGCAATAAAATTCCTTTTAGGTTTTATAAAGAAAAACAGTTTTGCGACATTCGGCTATTACAGAATTGTCCTTGGCGTTGCCGTTTTATTGTATTTCGGACTCTTAGCATAACCGCATAAAACCAACCACCCTAAGAATTTAAAAATTCTTAGGGTGGTTTTTAATTTATCTTTCAATTTTATATTTCTCTGTAAAAAGCGATGCTATATCGACCTTGAAATAATTATTAAGATAAAAAAGTACATCTGCGCTAATGCGATTAGGAACAACCCCATTTTTTATGCTTTTTAAAGTACCATATGATACATGCATTATTTTCATCATTTGTCTATCGCTAAGGTCATAATTGTCCTTTAGTCTTTCTACATTCCTACAGAAATTTGCTAATTCCTTTTTATCGTTCATAAAAAACATTCCTTTAATAATAATTGTACCGTTTCCGCACATTTATTATATTTCAACAGCCGCAAAATTTCAATCGGCATATGTGCCGAAATCGCACAGATATTTTTGTTGAATGTGCTAAAATAGAACATAAGGTGATATGAATGTACGGTGAAAGATTGAAAATAGCACGAAAAAACAGAAATCTCACACTAATAAATGTTGGTATGAGAATTAATGCTTCTCACACAACTATTTCAAGATATGAAACGGGAAAATTAGAACCGAGCTTAGATACCCTTAAAAGACTTTGCGAAATCTACGGCGTTTCGGCAAATTATATTTTAGGTCTCCCCGAAAACTTATCGCATCCCAAAAAACAATAAGGCATTTTAAAACCCCAAGTGTTATGCGTAATGTCGTTAGCGAAGTTTTTGTTATCAAAATGAATTGTAGTTTTCGGTAAGAACCAGTATCGCATTTGTGCGTACAAATTCAATGGGCAGAAGCCCAAACCCACCAACAACAGAAAAGAGAAGATTCGTTTATCACGAGTCTTCTCTTTCTTTTTTGTATGATAAGTGATATGCTGCCTTTGGCAGCGTGATATTTTCGCTTTGCGAAAGTGATATTAAACCCTATGGGTTTAGTGATATTCTATTCGCATTTTAAACTTGGCGTAGCCAAATATCACTCGGTTGTAAACCGAATATCACTGCGAAGCAATATCACTCGCCGCAAGGCGAATAGAGTTGCAGAAATGTTCGCTAAGAACATTTCTGCTAAAACACTTGGGGTTTTATTTTTTATGCATCTTTCTGAAGTTGTCTTTCGAGCCATACACAACCTATATCCATAGCTTCGTAAAGGCCTGACTTTTCACTTGTTTTGATAACTCTTTCTTTGTCCGAAAGGGAAGTATCACTAAGCATAAGCAATACCTTTACCTTATCTGCAGTGGTGATATCGCCCAGCTTTTTGGTTGATAAAACTTCGAGCTTTATAATATATTTTTCTTCCATATTGCCATAGTAAATTTCTTCACCGCGGCGCACTAAGGATTTACCCTTATATGTTAAAAATTCTGCCATTAATATTTCCCCCTATCAGTCTTTTTTCTGCGGCTTTTCACCGTAAAGATTGAAACGGAAAAGTAATGTTTCATCTTCCGGATTTGCGCAACGAACTGTCGCTTCTGTCACACTTGCGCCCTTTAATATGTTTACAAGGCCCATCATCTGACAAAGCTTTGATTTAAGATTTAATATATCACCATCTTCGGTTTCGAGAAAAACGTCACCGCGACAGGCATCTACCGCTTCGATAAAGTCTTTAAAGTCTATATCGTGAAGTCGTAATTTATAAGCCATATATGTTCCTCCATATGTTTATTATACACTAAATAGTATATATTAAGCCGACAAATATGTCAAGATTTTCAAATTTTCAAATCTACCCCAACATTTAATTGACTTTTGAGGACAAATTTTGTACACTATATAGTAGGAAAATATGCTTTTTACGGAGGCTTATATAATGAAAAATACCGAAAAAACAATGGAACAAATTGTAAACCTTGCTAAAGGTCGAGGCTTTGTTTATCCGGGTAGTGAAATCTACGGCGGACTTGCAAACTCCTGGGACTACGGTCCTTTGGGCGCCGAGCTTAAAAACAATGTAAAAAAGGCATGGTGGAAGAAGTTCGTTCAGGAAAACGAATATAACGTAGGTCTTGACAGTGCAATACTTATGAACCCTGAAACCTGGGTGGCTTCGGGTCATCTCGGCGGATTTTCCGATCCGCTTATGGACTGTAAGGTTTGTAAAACAAGACACCGCGCAGACAAACTTATCGAAGAATTTGCAGCAGAAAATAACTTAGATGACAACCCTGCTGGTTGGTCGGATGAGCAGATGCTCTCCTACATTAAGGAAAAAGGTATTTCCTGTCCTTCTTGCGGCTCGGGCGATTTTACCGATATACGCAAGTTTAATCTTATGTTCAAAACTTTCCAGGGAGTTACCGAAGACTCATCTTCCGTACTTTATATGCGCCCCGAAACCGCACAGGGTATATTCGTAAACTTCAAAAATATTCAGAGAACTACACGTAGAAAGTTACCTTTCGGTGTTTGCCAGATTGGTAAATCATTCCGTAACGAAATCACCCCCGGTAACTTTATTTTCCGCACACGCGAATTCGAGCAGATGGAACTTGAATTTTTCTGCAAACCCGGTACCGACCTTGAATGGTTTGATTATTGGCGTTCTTTCTGCAGAAAATGGTTGCTTGACCTTGGCATCCGCGAAGAAAACTTAAGACTTCGCGACCACGACAAAGAAGAACTTTGCTTCTACTCAAAAGCTACAACAGACTTTGAATTCCTGTTCCCGTTTGGTTGGGGCGAACTTTGGGGCGTTGCCGACCGTACCGATTATGACCTATCCCAGCACTCAAATCATTCGGGCGAAGATATGTCCTATTTCGACCAGGAAGCAAACGAAAAATACACCCCTTACGTTGTTGAGCCATCATTAGGCGCCGACCGCGTAACTCTCGCATTCCTTTGCGATGCTTATGATGAAGAAACCGATGAAAAGGGCGATACCCGTACAGTTATGCGTTTCCATCCTGCACTCGCTCCCTATAAAGCAGCTATATTGCCGCTTTCTAAAAAACTCAGCGAACCCGCACTCGAAATTTACAGAAAGCTCTCTAAGAAGTTTATGGTTGATTTTGATGAATCAGGTTCAATCGGTAAACGCTACCGCAGAGAAGATGAAATTGGTACACCTGTTTGTATTACCTATGACTTTGACTCTGAAACCGACAACTGCGTAACGGTACGCGACCGCGATAATATGGAGCAGAAGCGTATTCCGATTACCGAGCTTGAAGCGTACATTGAAAAGGTAATAGAATTCTAATTGTTTAACTCTTGGGTTGGGGATTTGGAGAAACCTTAGAGTTATACTACCCCCAGCCGTAACATATAAATTACGGAGGTAAAAAAATGACAAACGTAGACATCTTAACCATGCTTGCCGGTCTTGCGGGCGGCTTGGCATTCTTCCTTTACGGTATGAATGTTATGTCGGGCGGACTTGAAAAAATGGCAGGCGGAAAACTTGAAAGCACAATTAACAAAGTAACTTCAAAATACTTTTTGAGTTTTCTCTTGGGTGCCGGTATTACTATAGCAATTCAGTCTTCTTCTGCTATGACAGTAATGCTTGTCGGTCTTGTAAACTCAGGTATTATGCAGTTTTCCCAGACATTCGGACTTATTTTAGGGTCTAATGTCGGTACAACTCTTACATCCTGGCTTTTAAGCCTTGCAGGGCTTGACGGCGACGGCAACATTCTTTTAATGCTTTTGCAGCCGACCGTTTTTGCGCCTTTCCTGGCGCTTATCGGTACTGCACTCCGTATGTTTTCTAAAAAAGAAAAGCATCACGATATAGGTGCCATCCTTATCGGTTTTACCATCCTTATTATCGGTATGGATTTAATGAGCAGCGCGGTTGGTATTATTGAAGAAAAGGGCGGACTTGAAGTTCTGCTTACTATGTTCTCTAATCCTATTATGGCTTTACTCGTATCGATTCTCTTTACGGGTATTATCCAGTCTTCTGCCGCTACTGTCGGTATTGTACAGGCATTAGCGCTCACCGGTACTATCACCTATGGTATGGCAATTCCGCTCGTACTCGGTGCTAATATCGGTACCTGTGTTACGGCAATGATTGCTTGTATAGGCACCGATAAAAACGCAAAGCGCGTTGCTGCAATACATACTTATGTGAACGTTATCGGTACAGTACTCTTTATGATAGGACTCGGGGTTGTTTCTATAGTTTCCCCGAATTTGTCAGGCGGCGTTGTTACAATGTTTGGTGTGGCGCTTATACACACCATATTCAACGTTACAACTTCTGTTGTTTTGACCCCCTTCAAAAAATGGGTTGTTCGCCTCGCCGAAATCACAATTCCTTCCAAGAAGGACGAGATTGCCAAAACCGTATTTTTGGACGAGCGTTTGCTCGCAACCCCTTCCCTTGCTATTGCAGAATGTAAGCGTCTGGTAACTGAGATGGCAGACCTTACACGCGACTCCTACCGCGATGCTGTAGCACTTATTGGCAACTATAATGGAGAAATCGCATTTAAAGTACGCGAGACAGAAGGTACTATCGACCGCTATGAAGATAAGCTCGGTACATATCTTGTAAAGTTAAGCGGTATTGATTTGACAGATAATGACTCTC
>JAZNUZ010000158.1:0-1670 GCA_045592605.1 Acutalibacteraceae bacterium | reverse complement strand
AGTGATTTCTGTGTGTGAAATAAAATGACGAAAACCGACACTTATTTTAAGTGTCGGTTTTCCCTTTTTTATCTATAAATAATATATTTATTAAATTTTTTCATAAAAAATGTCAAAAAGGGCTTGACTATTTGCAAAAGTTGGAATATAATACTAAATTACTGATACTGGGTTAATATGCGGTTATTTTGTGCTTTTTTCAGCAAAATGGATAATTTTCATATTAATTCTCAGCAAATTTTGTATCAAAATGCAGGGATGAAAAACCTGTATAATTTTAAGAGGAGTGAATGTTAACCTATGGAGTCTACAGCAATGGTAAAGCCTGTCCAGCTGGGTAAAAACACTCGTATGAGTTTCTCGAAAATCAATGAAGTAATTGATATGCCCAATCTCATTGAAATTCAAAAGGATTCGTACAAATGGTTTGTCGAAGAAGGCCTTAAGGAAGTTTTTCAGGAAATGTCTTCTATTACCGACTATACCGGTAACTTGGTGTTGGATTTTATCGATTATCGTTTTGAAACCACACCGAAGTACAGTATAACCGAATGTAAGGCGCGTGACACGACATATTCTGTGGCGCTTCGCGTAACCGCCCGTCTTTTAAATAATGAGACCGGTGAAATCAAAGAAAGCGAAGTGTTTATGGGCGATTTCCCGCTTATGACAGAATCGGGTACCTTTGTTATCAACGGTGCAGAACGTGCTATTGTTTCACAGCTTGTTCGTTCTCCTGGTGTTTATTTCGGTGTTAAGGCCGATGAAAAAACAGGTAAAAATCTTTTCAATTCTACCATTATACCTAATCGCGGTGCTTGGCTTGAATATGAAACGGATATGAATGATGTTGTGTATGTAAGAATTGATAAAAACCGCAAATTGCCTATTACAACATTTGTTCGTGCATTAGGTATTAATTCGAATGAAGAAATCCGTGCCCTTTTAGGTGATGATGAAAAGCTTAGCGCAACATTCGATAAAGATATTACTACAAATACAGATGATGCACTTATTGAAGTATATAAGAAATTGCGCCCGGGTGAGCCTGCAACGGTTGAAGGCTCTCGTAATTACTTGGCACAACTCTTTTTTGATGCTCACAGATATGATTTGTCTCGCGTGGGCCGTTATAAGTACAATAAAAAATTAGCTCTTGCTGCGAGATTGATAGGTAAGACCTTGTCACGCCCTGTAGCCGACCCCTTGACAGGTGAAATCCTTGCAGAAGAAGGACAGACACTTAACAAAGCTCAGGCACAGGAATTGCAGAAGAAGGGCGTTGGCGAAGCATATATTAATGTAATAGATGCCGAAGGTAATAAACGCGAAATCAAAGTTCTTACAAATGGTATGGTTGATATTAAGGACTTTATTGACTTTGATGTTACAGACCTTGGCATTAACGAAAATGTTTCGTTTAATGTTTTGAAAGAAATACTCGAAAACAATGACACCGAAGAAGATATCCGCGACGCAATTTCTGCTTCAGTAGATATGCTTATTCCTAAGCACATTGTGACCGATGATATTTTTGCAACAATCAACTATTTCTTCGGCTTGTCTTATGGAGTCGGAAATGTTGATGATATTGACCACTTAGGAAACCGCCGTATCCGTTCTGTAGGTGAACTTTTACAGAACCA
This sequence comes from Acutalibacteraceae bacterium, assembly GCA_045592605.1. Taxonomy (GTDB): domain Bacteria; phylum Bacillota; class Clostridia; order Oscillospirales; family Acutalibacteraceae; genus SIG565. The sequence goes on along the minus strand of JAZNUZ010000158.1, from coordinate 24 downwards.
GTTCCGTATAGGCTTTACCCGTAT